>CANQXX010000017.1 GCA_947627905.1 uncultured Clostridia bacterium | reverse complement strand
CACCAGCCGATACCGTGTGTAAAGCCGGAAATATCCTTTATTTCCTTAGCCTTGACCCACTTGGCTTCTTCGGGGATAGGCGCTGCACCGTGCGCAACGCCCTGCGCGACGGGGCACATTTTTTCAACCTCATGTGAATAGATCATATGTACATACTCCTTTCAGAATTTGCTATGTCCTCAGAGCTTACCCGACGGACGTTCGCATACAAGTTTATTATACAGCATATCCACACAAAAAGCAATACAAAATTATGAATTTATGTGATATTTTTACCGAAAATAAAGGTAAAAATTCACAGAAGAACTCCCCTGCTCATATAAAGATCAGGGGAGTTCACCATTATTTGATTATAAGTGATTTTCCTGTCATTTCCTTTGGCTGAGGAAGTCCGAGTATCTCCAGCATAGTCGGGCAGATGTCCGCCAGAACGCCGCCCTCACGCAGCTTGAAATTCTTTCCGTATCCCACAACGATAAGCGGAACGGGATTTGTCGTATGCGCTGTAAACGGAGAACCGTCCGGTTCCATAAGTTTATCGGCATTGCCGTGGTCGGCGGTGATTATAGCCGCTCCGCCCTTTTCAAGAATAGCGCTGACCATTCTGCCAACGCACTCGTCTACCGCTTCAACGGCTTTTACAGCAGCGTCAAAAACGCCTGTATGTCCTACCATATCGCAGTTTGCATAGTTCAGGATTATAATGTCATACTTATCGGAAGCGATAGCTTTTTCAACCGCGTCGGTAACCTCATATGCGCTCATTTCGGGCTTCATATCGAATGTTGCAACTTTCGGCGAATCTATCAGTATACGGTCCTCGCCCTCGAAAGTAGTTTCCTCACCGCCGTTGAAGAAGAATGTAACGTGCGCATACTTCTGTGTTTCGGCGATACGGAGCTGCGTCATGCCCTGACTGCTGATATATTCGCCCATTGTCATCACGAGCTGCTCCGGCGGGAACGCAACGGAAACGTTAGGCATTTCAGCGTCATACTGCGCCATGCAGACAAATTTTACCGGGAAGAAACCGTTTCTTCTTTCAAAGCCCTTGAAATCCGGGTCAACAAAGGAACGCGTTATCTGCCTTGCTCTGTCGGGACGGAAATTAAAGAATACAACGCTGTCATTTTCCTTTATCATACCGTTCTTGTCCACAACGGTCGGGATCATGAACTCATCGGTAACTTCGTTTTTATAGGAATTTTCGATAGCTTCAACAGGGTCTGTCTCCTGTATTCCCTCGCCGTAAACAAGCGCGCTGTATGCTTTTTCCACACGATCCCAGCAGTTGTCACGGTCCATTGCGTAGAAACGTCCCGCGATAGTCGCAACTGAGCCGACGCCGATCTTGTTTATTTCGGCAACGAGTTCTTTCATATACTCCGCCGCAGAAGAAGGAGGAACGTCACGTCCGTCAAGGAACGCGTGGACATAGACTTTTTCAAGACCGTTCCTTTTAGCCATTTCAAGCAGACCGTAAAGGTGTTCGGAATGGCTGTGCACGCCGCCGGGAGAAACAAGTCCCATAAGGTGCAGCGCGCTTCCCTTGGCTTTGCAGTTCTCCATTGCCTCAACAAGAGCGGGATTGCTGAAGAAGTCGCCGTCCTTAATGGACTTGGAAATTTTAACAAGCATCTGATAAACAATACGTCCTGCGCCGATGTTTGTATGACCCACCTCGGAATTTCCCATCTGGCCGTCGGGAAGTCCCACGTCCAGACCGGAAGCGCCGATGATAGTGTTGGGATATTCAGCAAAATAGCTGTCAAGGTTCGGCTTTTTTGCGGCGGCGATAGCGTTGCCGTAGGTATCGTTGTTTATACCGTAGCCGTCCATGATTATCAAAGCAAGAGGTTTTTTGCTCATGTTACTCTTTCCTTTCAAATTGCAGATTTTGGAAAAATCAGCCGTTTACGGCAGCCTGAACGATAGTGTTGAAGTCGTTGGCTTTCAGTGAAGCGCCGCCGATAAGTCCGCCGTCAACATCGGGCTTGGAAAGAAGCTCGGCAGCATTGCCTGCGTTCATAGAACCGCCGTACTGGATAGTAACGGCGTCCGCAGTAGCCTGATCGTAGAGCTTTGCAAGAGTTGCACGGATAAATGCGCATACTTCCTGAGCCTGATCGGCGGTAGCGGTCTTGCCTGTGCCGATAGCCCATACAGGCTCGTAAGCAATAACGGTTTTCTTAACGTCCTCAGCGGAAATGTCAAAAAGGTCAAGCTTAATCTGACGTGCGATAACTTCCTCGGTAATGCCGCATTCACGCTCCCAGAGAAGCTCGCCTACGCATACGATAGGCTTCAAGCCGCCTGCAAGAGCAGCCTTTGTTCTCTTGTTTACAGTCTCGTCTGTTTCTCCGAAGTACTGACGTCTTTCCGAGTGACCGATAACAACGTATTCAACGCCGATCTCGGTAAGCATATCGGCGGAGATTTCGCCGGTGAAAGCGCCGCTCTTTTCAAAGTGGACGTTTTCCGCACCGATCTTTATGTTTGAGCCTGCCGTTGTGTTTACGGCTGTTTCAAGGTTTGTGTAGGGAACGCAGGCGATGACTTCGACTTTGCCTTCTGCATTTGCAACAAGGGGCTTGATAGCTTCAAGGAGCTCCTTGGCTTCGGGGCGGGTCTTGTTCATTTTCCAGTTTCCTGCGATTATGGCTTTTCTGACGGACTTGTTCATGATGATTACTCTCCTTTTTATTAATTGCATGGAAAAAACCATGCTAAAAATTCACTATATATTATAACATATTTCCAAGCGGAATATATTGCTTTTTTGTTAATAAAAAAGCGGAGAGTTCTTACACCCTCCGCTTAAATATTTAACGTGAGCTTATGCCTTTTCTGCAATTACAGCAACGCCGGGAAGTACCTTGCCTTCAAGGTATTCAAGAGATGCTCCGCCGCCTGTTGAGATGTGGCTCATCTTGTCTGCAAAGCCAAGCTGCATTACAGCTGCTGCGGAATCGCCGCCGCCGATGATCGTGGTAGCGTCTGTCTCTGCAAGAGCCTTTGCAACTGCAATAGTACCCTTAGCAAGTGTGGGGTTCTCAAATACGCCCATAGGTCCGTTCCATACAACTGTCTTTGCGGACTTAACAGCGTCTGCAAAAAGCTCCATTGTCTTAGGACCGATATCAAGACCCATCATATCAGCAGGGATCTTGTCAGCGTCAACTGTAGCAACATCTATTGCGCCGTCGATAGGATCGGGGAACGCAGCCGCTACAACAGCGTCAACGGGGAGAAGCAGCTTCTTGCCTGCTTTTTCAGCCTTAGCCATCATTTCCTTGCAGTAGTCGATCTTCTCGTCGTCAACAAGGGACTTTCCTATCTCGCAGCCCTTAGCCTTGAGAAATGTATAAGCCATGCCGCCGCCGATGATAAGCGTATCGCACTTTTCAATAAGATTGGAGATAACGTTCAGCTTATCTGCAACCTTTGCACCGCCCAGAATTGCAACGAACGGACGAACGGGATCTTCAACTGCATTGCCGAGATACTGGATCTCTTTCTGCATAAGGTAGCCTACAGCTGTCTCCTTAACGAACTTTGTAACGCCTGCTGTGGAAGCGTGAGCTCTGTGTGCAGAACCGAAAGCGTCCATAACAAATACCTGACCGTCAACGAGATCTGCAAGTTCCTTTGCGAAATCATCGCCGTTCTTGGTCTCTTCATTGCCGCGGAAGCGTGTGTTTTCCAGAACGACTATTTCGCCGTCCTTCATTTCTGCAACGGCTTTCTTTGCATTGTCGCCGACAACTGTATCATCCTTAGCGAAAATAACGTTTGTATCAACGAGCTGTGCAAGTCTTTCTGCTGCGGGAGCGAGGGAAAACTTATCCTCAGGACCGTTCTTGGGCTTGCCGAGGTGAGAGCAGAGAACTACCTTTGCGCCCTCGGAAGTGAGCTTCTTGATAGTGGGGAGAGCTGCAACGATACGGTTATCGTTGGTGATCTTTCCGTCCTTGAGGGGAACGTTGAAGTCAACTCTTACGAGGACTTTCTTGCCCTTGACGCTGATATCGTCTACTGTAACTTTGTTTAATCCTGCCATTGGTATGACATCCTTTCATTATAAAGTGGAGGCTCACAGCCTCTGTTATATCTATTGTATACTATTTTGAAAGATTTAGCAAGAGTTTAAGAAAATTTTTCTGTAAACTTTCTGCGAGGACGATTTTTATACTGCACAGCGGATATAAAACCGCATACAGATGCTTCTGCTGTAAATGTATAAAACAAAATAAAAAATTTGTATATCTGCACAAAACTAAAAGTTCTTTATTGACTTTGCGGATAAAATATGATATAATTCTGTCAACATAAGTAACGTTGACAATTACACGTTTCTTGAATTTTTTGCAAACGATTACATTGCATTAAAATTAAATTTTTTAAGGAGGAATATTTTGTGAAAAAATCAAAAATTCTTGCAGGGATACTTGCAATAGCTTCCGTAGCTTCATTTGCTTCCTGCACAAGCAGCAGCGATACCGGTTCCGGAAGCGCTGACACTACCACAGCTACCACCACCACGGCAAAGACCGAATGGACAGGCGATAATGTTGAAGTAACAGTTGCCGAAGAAGCCAAGGGCGAGGTGGATATCAGCGGCAAAACACTTAAATGGATGGGCTTCTATGACCTTAATCCTACCAACGACAGCCCGGAGCGTTCAACGGAAGTCGCTATCCTTGAAGATACATACGGCGCAAAGATCGAATATATGCCTACAACAGTAACAACACAGTATGACGATCTTGCCACTTCTATTCTCGGCGGTACACAGCCGGACGTTTTCATCTATTCCGACCGCAACTTCCCCTATGACATCAGTCAGGGAAGATTTCAGCCCATAGATTCCCTTGTAGACTGGGAAGACCCTATGTGGGCTGACGTAAAGGCCACTGCCGACAAGCTCCAGTGGAACGGCGAGCACTATATCGCTCCTCTCTGCTACAGCTTCAATGACTTCCAGCTCCTTATGTACAACAAAACAAGAGTTGAAGAAGAATCCCTTGACGATCCGTATGAGCTTTATCTTGAAGGAAAATGGAACTGGAACACATTCACCGATATAATGAAAACATATGTTGACCAGGGTACAGACCGTTACGGCATCTGCGGCTACTGGGCAAACGCTTTCGTTTATACATCGGGAGATACTCTCGTAACATACGACGGCAATACCTTTACAAACAACCTTTACAGTCCTAAGATAGAGCGCGCTATGGGCGTTCTTGAGGATATCTGGGCAAATACCCTTGTAAAGCGCGGCTGGTTTGAGAACGATGTATTCGACAACGGCGGCGAGACCCTCTTCTACGGAATGGGCACATGGGCATACAACGCTGTAACACAGGCATATCCCAACGATGTTATCCAGATCGTTCCGTTCCCGAGAGATCCTGAATCCGACACGGATTACATTGCAAAGAGAATAGTTGCGTATATGTGGGTAAAGGGCAGCGAAAATGATGATGTTGTAAAGACATGGTTCAACATCAACAGAATGGTAAACTATGATCCTCAGTACACAGACGTAACAAAGGAAAAATTCCTCAAGAACAACACCGGCTGGACCGAGGAAATGTACGATCTTGTAATGGACTTCAATGACGATGAAAAATATGCTTTCGCATATGATTACGGCAGCGGTATCTCTCCAACAATGACCGGCGATAACGGCGTTATCAGAACTCTCTATGACGGCATTGCCAACGAGCAGTTCGAGAGCTGGGTACAGGGACGTGAATTGTACACAAATATCGTTGACGAAGAGATCGCAGTATATAATAACTGATAAGCATTATATCCTGATCTGATGATTTACCGGATCGGTCCTGCCATAAAGGCAGGACCGGTTTTTTTATATACTTCTGTATATATTTAAATTTTTTCTTAGGAAATAAATTGATAATAATTTATATATGCAATTTTTCTGCGGAAGTGATATACTTTTTTAAAATAGGATTTTTCTCAGCGCAGGGAGGCGGTATTTATGGATAAAAAATTCCCGGAAAAATATTCGGAAAATTTAGTTGATATTATCCGGAACGACCATGAGACCATACACATATACTGCAGCGTTGCAGATAAAAAACTTATACCTCTTTCAGACAATTTCCCATTTGATATAAATGAAAAAGACGACCTGCAAAGCATGATGCTGCGCTCCGGGATCGTTGAAAATGATTCCATAAGCATATTTGAAGTTTTCTGCGAGCATATCAATGAAGGGATAATAAACGGTACCGACACCAACAGCCTCAGCACCGATGTATCCTTGAAGCTGCCGGGAAGCGACACGTTCAGGATGTGTCATCTCCATGCCTTTTTCATGTGCGGAAAGGACGGCAGGATAACCGATATACACTATAACATCAGACCGTATATGCCGCGCGAAATTTTAGAAAGAGAAATACTTCACTACTTCTCTTCAGACAAAAATCCTCGCTTTTATTCAAAGCGCTGCCGCGAAGCGATAAATTCCAATCCCGACAAAGATATAGCTTTCATACAGTTCGATGTAGAACGCTTCAAGCTGATAAACGAGACATACGGCGTTGAAAAGGGCGATGAGCTACTTAGCTTCATAAACGATTCGCTTGCTATAATATGCACCGACAAACAGCCTTTCTGCCGTCTTACTGCGGACGTATTCATGATAGTAACTCCTTTTGAGCAAAAGCAGGAGATATATGATCTTATCCACAAGCTGGAAAGTATGCTCTCCGGATACGACGGAATGGAATACCGGTTCATATTCGGCGTTTCAATAGTTGACGACAGAAGTCTCCACACAAGACAGCACGGCGACAATGCTTCCCTTGCAAGGCAGCTGATAAAAGGCAACGCTATGGAGAATATACTTTTTTACGACCGATCCATGCGTCAGGAACTGCACAAGAAGCAGTCCATTGAAGAAGATATGCATAAAGCGCTGCTCGACAATGAATTTGCAATGTATCTTCAGCCGAAATATTCCATTAGCACCGGACGGATAATCGGCGCGGAAGCGCTTGCCCGGTGGATACACCCGCAGAAAGGCATTATATCGCCTGCCGAATTTATACCCATATTTGAGGAAAACGGATTTATCCTCAGGCTTGACTGTTTCATATGGGAACAAGCCTGCAAAAAAATAAGGGAACTCATCGACAAAGGGATACCTCCCGTACCCATATCGGTAAACATCTCCCGTGAATACATACGGACTTTCGACGTTATCGGCGAAATGAAAAGGCTTATCGCAAAATATGATATCCCCACCTCCATGCTTGAACTTGAAATAACCGAAACAGTGGATTCGATAGGAGTTGACGATATCGTAAAGCAGATGAAGCAGGCAGGCTTCACAATGCTTATGGACGATTTCGGTTCGGGATATTCTTCACTTAATATGCTTAAATCCACGCAATTTGACGTCCTTAAAATAGACAGAAGATTTCTCGAAGAATTTATGGATTCCGAACGCGGCAGAAAAATAATAGAACACACTATCTCAATGTCTCAGGATATCGGTCTTGACATTGTTGCCGAAGGCGTTGAGACCGGCGAACAGGCTGCATTTCTCAGCAGATGCGGCTGTGATTCCGCGCAGGGCTTTTATTACTCAAAACCGATACCGGAAAGCGAGTTCACCGAAAAGCTCATAAAGATAAACTCAGTTAAATAAAGCAATACCGGCTCCGCCTTAAAGCGAGCCGGTATTTTTTTGCATATCAGTGAGATAAACGGATATTCCGTATCTTATCAGTTTACCGAGTAATAATATATTGCCGCAAGATCTCCGTCATCAAGATATCCGCTGTCATATGCGCTGCGTATACCCACAAATCCGTTATCAATGTGCATATAAATATCAAGGCTGCCGCAAGTGTGACCGAATGTATATCCGCCCAATTCAAATTCAACATAATCTTCGTCCATGCCATGTTCGGCATCATACATAAAAACTACTTCACAGCCGTGATATGTGCCGTAATACTTATCAATTACCGCATCTTCCGGAAGAAATTCAAAATTTGTTTCGTTAGTCTCGTTCATAAACGCGGCAAAATCCTCTTTAAGCGACTGCTCCTGTTCGTCGGTAAGCGGTTCAAGTTCGGGATAGTCTACCGGCAGTCCGGTGGTCTCATCGGGGATCTCCCCTGCTTCGTAAAGTGTTTCAGTCGTTTCATCGGGAATTTCCCCTGCTTCGTAAACGTTGGTATCTTCCGTTACGCAAACGGTGGTTTCCACAATATGCGGAGCGGCAGTGACAGCATCTGTCTGCATGGGAACGGCATTATTTTTTTCGGCTGTCGGGAACGTTGTTTCGATCAGGACATTTTCGGTTACCGTTCCGGAAGTTTCCGATACTATTTCGCTCAAAGAAACCGTTTCTTCTGCGGTCTGCTCGTCGGAAGAACACGCGGATAAAGCTGCCGCGCAAAGAAAAGAAATTACTGTTAAAAAAATTTTTTTGGATCTCATAAATATCCTCCTTTGAAATTCCTTATATAATAAAAACAATTCAGAACAGTGGAATTTTTCATTCCAAGAAAAAATTTTTTATTTTCAGCTATATCAACAATTTGCTTTTGAACATTTTTTGGATCTTGCACAAATTTTCAGAAACCGTATCAAGGCAAGGAGTGTATTTATCTCAACGCCTGACACTATATTCCGTTCAGCTCAGCTTTTCATGACATATCTTTCTATAAAAAGAAATTTTTTCCTCTGTTTCCCCGATATCCGCAGTTTTAAAATTGAAATGTATAATCCAAAATCTATGTGAAAAACTATTGATACAACAATTATTTCAATAAAAATAAACGGAGGAATATAAAATGAAAGCAACGGGTATTGTCAGGCGCATCGACGATCTCGGACGTGTTGTTATCCCCAAGGAGATAAGACGTACAATGCGTATCCGCGAAGGCGATCCGCTTGAGATCTACACAAGCAGCGACGGAGAGGTAATCTTCAAAAAATACAGCGCCATAAACGAAATGGCAGGTTCAGCCGCTCAGGTCGCAGAGGTAATGACCAAGCTGGCAAACTGTCCCACTGTAGTTTTCGACAGAGATCATGTTGTGGCGGTAGCCGGCGTACAGAAAAAGGAATTTAGTGAAAGGCGCGTTTCTCAGGCTTTGGAAGAATATCTTGAAAGCCGTAAGAATTACCTTTATACTTCCCATAATGACGCCAAGGTCTGCCCCGTAGAAGGTATAGACCGTCCTGCCATTGCCTGCTCGCCGATACTTGCGTCGGGTGATGTTACCGGAGCGGTAGCTTTTCTTGCTCCTAACAACGAAGCCGTAGCCAACGAGGTCCAGCAGAACCTTATCCAAGCGGCAGCGCAGTTTCTCGGCAAGCAGATCGAAGAATAACATCAGATCGGCGGTATCTTATAAGATGCCGCCGATTTTTTGCCGCAGAACATACATAAAAATATCCGATATATAAAAAGCAGATATATCCCGTTATGGGATATCCTGCCTTTTTTGTTGCTGAAAAATTATTCCTTTAAAGCAAAATAACGGAAACTTATATCAATTATTTTATAAAAAAATAATTGTAAATCAATTGACTTATAGCCTTTAAATTCAATTGTCAGCATAATTTGCAGCAAAAATGAACAAATTGATCTTTTCCATAGAAAATATACCCTGCTTTTATGGAAAACATTTTGCATTGACTTTAATTGTCATAAATGTTATTATCCAATTAAGGAAGATATTTTCCGACAAAGAAAAAAGGAGCTTATTTTCCAATAAAATGTTCAGGAGGTATATTATGAAACTGAAAAAAGCGGCAGCCGCCGCTGTATCCTGTATCTTCATGTTCGGCGCAGCTTTAGGAGCATATGCCATGAACAACGAAAAAAACATACAGGAAACATCGTCGGCTTCCTACGACAGCAGCGATCTTGCAGAATACGCTGAACAGATCGCAGGTATCGTCAATTCCGAAAGAGCCTCTTACGGACTTTCTCCCCTGAAGCTCTCTCCTAAACTCAGTCAGGCTGCAAATGTAAGAGCAGGCGAAATAAGACAGTTGTTTTCACATACACGTCCAGACGGAACAAGCTGCTTTACGGCAATTTCAGACGCAGGCATAACCTACAGCGCCGCTGCGGAAAATATCGCCTACGGTCAGAAAAGCCCGCAGAGCGTTATGAATGCATGGATGAACTCCGCCGGACACCGCGCAAATATTCTTGATGAAAATATGGAATACATAGGGGTAGGCGTGGCATATGAAAACGGTATCTATTACTGGACGCAGTTCTTTGCGGCTTCCGCAGATCTTGCGGAAACAGCTCCCCTGCCCGGAACGGACAGCCCTGCTGAAACAACGGTGACTTCCGCTCCCGAAGCCGAGCCGGAGCCGGAAACTACCACAACTCCGGAAAAACTTCCGGAAGAAACAAAAGCACCGGTAACAGAAAAAGTTCCCGAAACTTCTCCGAAGCCGCAGGAAACTGCTGCTCCTTCCGAAACAAAGCAGCCGGAAAAGACCGAAGCTCCTGCCGTTACCGAGTGCAGACCCTGTGAAACACAGTGCAAAACAAATTGCGACGGTTCAATAAGCTGCACGCCTGTTACTCCCTGTGAGACCCAGTGCCAGACCAATTGTGACGGTTCAATAAGCTGCACGCCTGTTACTCCCTGTGAGACCCAGTGCCAGACCAATTGTGACGGTTCAATAAGCTGCACGCCTGTTACTCCCTGCGAAACGCAGTGCCAGACCAACTGTGACGGTTCTGTAAGCTGTACGCCTGTTACTCCCTGCGAAACGCAGTGCCAGACCAACTGTGACGGTTCTGTAAGCTGTACGCCCGTTACCCCATGCGAAACACAGTGCGCTGCGGGTACTGAATGTGCCAAAGACAATTCATACAGCATCGGAAATCCGTCCGGCTGTCCTCTCCAGAGCGGCGGTCAGGGAAACAATATCCTTGAATGGCTCGTTCCGCAGCTTTTTAATTCCGGCAGCTGCAATTCTTCCTCGTCCGGAAGCTGCGGAAAAGATAATTCTTCTGCTGCCGGAGCTCAGACCGTATCAGGCAGCGGAAGCTGTCCGTACAGCTCTTCGGGCTCTTCAAATCCAGCTTATTCGGTAGGAAGCTGCTGGGGTGACAGCGGAAATTCATACGGCAGCGGAAGCTGCCCGTACAGTTCTTCCGGTTCTTCAAATTCTGCTTATTCCGTAGGAAGCTGCTGGGGTGACTGATAAGCACATTTTTGCGAATATAAAAACTGTCAGGCTGAATTGCGGACCCTTTCCCAAAAAACGTGACCGCCGTGAAAAAATTTTCACGGCGGTCATAATTTTTATTTTTCATTGTCCGGCTGGAAAGGAACAACATTCTTTACCGCTTCTTCTGCGGTGATCTCCTTGTTTCCGTTGTCGATATCTATAAGATGATATCTGTTATTGCCCATTCCAAGCTCTTTCATATAGCTGAGCTGCCTGTGTCCGTGGCGCGATTCTATGCGCTCCGCAAGATCGTGACGGTAATTTTCCGGCAGAGCGTAGACCATATCTATAGACGCCTGATCTACCGCAAGTATATCCAGCGAAGCAGCTATGCCGATATTCGGCGTAACTACCGGAGCAGCTCCCACGCCCTCACAGTCACAGGATACAGACATATTCCTCATTACATTTACAAAGCTGATATTCTTTCCGAAATGATCTGCGACTGCTTTTGCGGATTCGGTCATTCTTTCCATAAATTCCTCATGACCTATGCTCCAGAGATCCGAAGAACCTTTTACGGTGTGTATCATGCCCTTTCCTATACGTCCGTCAGCGCAGCCGATGCCGATATTCTTTACCGAACCTCCGAAGCCGCCGTTTGTGTGTCCTTTAAAATGAGTAAGAACAAACAGAGAATCATAGTTAAGTATGTTCTTTCCCATGCTCATTTCTGTGAACCATTTTCCTCCCTTTACAGGAAGCATTGCCGTTCCGTCGGCATCAAGTATATCCACCGGGCAGAAAGTCCAGCCGTTTATTTCAAGTGTTTTACGGTGCTGTCCGGTAGTGTATCTGTCGCCGTCGTAATAGGTGTTCGTCTCAACAATTACCGCTCCGGGCAGATCGTTCTTTATCAGCTTTTCCACCCATGAACGCGGGATTATATTCGGTCCGTGAGGTTCTCCGGTATGGAGCTTTACGGCAATTCTGCCGGTAATATTCTTATTCACCAGTGCAGATATCCTGCGAAGTCCCTCTGCGGAAAGATCCCTTGTAAAATAAACTGTGGATTCAGCTCCGTCTCTTTCGGAATACGGAACATAGCGCTCTCCCCCGGTCCCCGGTTCTGGCATTGACATATGCGTTCCTCCTTTTTATTATTTGATACATATACATACCGGAAAATATTGTTTCCTGCAATAATTTTCCGGATACTGTCATTTTGCGGCAGATATCCTGTGGATATCATGAACGTGGTTTTTTCTTTCTTCTTTTCTTGCCCTGTCTTTCAGCCGGCTTTTCTTTTACTTCCTCCGGAACTTTCTGCTTTTCCTCGGGATTTTTTTCTTCGGCTTTGTTTTCTTCCGGAACTTCCTTTACTTCTTCTGAAACTTCCTGCTTTTCGTCCGGAACTTTTTCCTCAGCTTTGTTTTCTTCCGGAATTTCCTTTACTTCTTCTGAAACCTCCTGCTTTTCGTCCGGAACTTCCTCCGCAGCTTCTTCCGCAGGAGCTTTTTTTATAACTTCGCCTATCGGCAGGGGCATAAAATCAGGGTAGCCTTTCAGCTTGGATATCACATCATAATGCGGCACCATTCCCACCAGATTTATATGAAGATATATCCCATATACCGCAAAAGGCAGTATTATAATCGTTTGCAGCTGCGTTACCGACAGGACTGCCATAACAACGTGCATGAGCAGTTCAAGGGCAAGCGCCCATTTCTGCATGGTACCGGAAATAAATTCAAAAACAAATATACCTATCGCAAGCAGCGGAACTATACAGTTTATAGCCGGGAGCTGCTGGTGCATACGCATAAGATATGTAAATCCGAAAAGAGTATACACCGCATAAAAAGCAGCTGCCGCCGCACCGAAAAAGAGCGTATATTTAAAAGTCTTGTTTATGGCTCTGTTTATGACGTCCGCACAGTCGCGCTTATGTCTGTCGTCAAGAGTGGGTATATCCTTTGGCTCAACATCCATTCTGAACTGAAATCTTGCCATATTTGCTCCTCCTGATCCTGTTTATTCATCATCGGTCTGCGTATCCTGTTCGATCCCTTTGATATAATTATCCCATATTTCAAGGGCATTTTCATAATTACGGGTAAATTCCTTTTCGTTCACTCCAAACCCGCTCTTAGGAACACGGAACGAAATAAACAGCTCGTCCGAAAGTCCCTCATATCCGATATCTTCGGCAAAATTTGTCCCGTTAAGCATATAGCCAAGCTCAAAGGCATTTTCATCATCCGGATATATTTCCCTCATATCTGCAAGAACGCCCTCGGTTATCCCCATAGCTTCGCAGGTATTACGGTCACCGATAACTATTATTGACTCTCCCGACTGAAATTCTGCCACAAGTTTTGTTCTTCCCGCCTGATCGTAATAGGACAGATCGTCCGTATCCGCAGGAAGATAGCTTACACGGACATATATTTTTCCGTCGCCGTTGTAATCCTTGCAGTACCGTTCAAAAACGTTCTCCATATCCTCGGTGATATATTCAAATTCATCGTCGCCGGCAATTATCATCACAGCCGCATCGGGATATACTGTCGAAAAGTAATCATATGCAAGGAATATTGCCAGCGCCGCAAAAAGCGTGCCGAAAATAATATACATTTTATTGTGGTAAAAAAAGTTGCTTATTTTATCCCATAATGTGTAGTGCTTTTCCTCAGGCTCTTCCTCCTGAGGAATTTCTTCCTCTGAAATAACACCCTGTTTCAGTTTTAGGAGTTCGAGCCTGTCCTGACGGAGCTTTTCCGCATATGCATCACGCGCCTTGCGTTCGTTTTCGGCTCGTTTTGCCTGACGCGCAGCTTCTTCGGCTTCTTCCTTAGCATTGATCTCACGGTAAACGTCCAAAAAGGACTTGCCTTTTTCCTTTTTTGGCATAGGGTGATTTTCCTTTCCGAAATGTTCTGAAAAGGGACGGCTTGCGCCGTCCCCGTTTTTGCCGTATAAGACCGGCGAGCCCCTTTATTTTATCACTGATCGAGCGGCTTCATGGTCGGGAACAGCAGAACGTCCCTTATAGAAGCACTGTCCGTAAGAAGCATTACCAGTCTGTCCAGACCGAATCCCAGTCCGCCCGTAGGAGGCATACCGTATTCGAGCGCGGTAACAAAATCCTCGTCAACGGAAGCGTTTGCGCCCTGAGCGCGCTTTGCCTCAGCCTGCTTTACAAAACGTTCTCTCTGGTCGATAGGATCGTTCAGCTCGGAGAATGCGTTGCCCATTTCACGGCGGTAGATAAAATATTCAAATCTTTCAGTGAAAGCAGGGTCAGAAGGCTTTCTCTTTGCAAGCGGAGAATTTTCTACGGGATAATCGTATATAATAGTCGGCTGGATAAGTTTTTCCTCAACGAATGCGTCAAAAAACGCAATAAGAACGTGTCCCTTTGTGGCGGCATCGCCCTCTTCAACTTCAACGCCCTTTGCCTTTGCGCAGGCTCTTGCGGCAGCGTCGTCAGTCCAGTCGTCATAATCAACTCCGGCGTATTTCTTTACCGCTTCTTTCATTGTAAGTCTTTCCCACGGAGAAGCCATGTCTATTTCCGTTCCCTGATAGGAAATAACTCCCTTGCCGCATATTTTCAGCGTAAGTTCGCGGTACATTTCTTCAATAAGATCCATCATGCCGATATAATCGGTATAAGCCTGATACATTTCTATAGAAGTAAATTCCGGATTGTGGGAAGTATCCATACCCTCGTTGCGGAAAATTCTTCCCACCTCGTAAACCTTATCAAAACCGCCCACAATAAGACGTTTCAGATAAAGCTCCGTTTCAATGCGAAGATACATATCAATATCAAGAGCATTGTGGTGTGTTTTGAACGGTCTTGCCGCCGCACCTATTTCCAGCGTGTGAAGCACAGGCGTATCTACTTCGAGGTATCCCCTGCTGTCAAGGAAATTCCTTATTTCGCTCAGGATACGGCTCCTGTTCACAAATGTCTGCTTTACTTCGGGATTGCAGATAAGGTCAACATATCTTTGACGATAGCGCATATCCTGATCTTTAAGACCGTGCCACTTTTCGGGCAGCGGCAGCAGAGATTTTGAAAGCAGCTCTATCTTCTGCGCATGAACGGAAATTTCTCCCTTGCGCGTTCTGAAAACATAGCCCTCCACGCCGATAATGTCACCGATATCCCATTTTTTGAACTCGGCAAAAACGTCCTCGCCCACGTCGTTCATTCTTATATATACCTGCATACGGTCACTGCCGTCGCGGACATCTATGAAATTCGCCTTGCCCATATCGCGCCATGACATGATACGTCCTGCGATACGGACGTTTATCCTTGCGGCTTCAAGAGCGGCTTTTTTCTTTTCATCGTCATCGCCGCACTCTGCGACGATCTTTGCTTCCGACTCCTCGTAAGCCTTTCTAAGTCCGGCGTTGGATATGGTCACGTCATATTTTGTGATCTCGTAGGGATCCTGTCCCTTTGCTTTAAGTTCGTCAAGTTTCTCAATGCGTATCTTCTTGAGAATATTTATATCCTGTTCGGTCTGTTCCTCTTCGGGAACAGCATTTACCTGATTTTCTTCAGCCATGTTCATGTCCTTTCATTACTTTCCTATTGCAAGTATCTCCATTTTGATGATACCTATAGGCGCCTCGACTTCGATGATATCTCCGACTTTCTTTTTAAGAGCGGCAATGCCTATGGGAGCGTCCTCGGATATCTTGTTGCTGTCGGGGTCAGCTTCGGTAGAGCCTACGATCTGAACGGTCATTTCCTCGTCAAGTTCAAGATCCTTGAGCGTAACATATGAACCTACGCCTATTTCATCGTTGGAAAGCTCGGACTCGTCAACGACTACAGCGTTTGCTATTGTAAGCTCCATTTCCTGTATTTTTGCTTCAAGGATACCCTGTTCATTTTTTGCTTCATCATACTCGGCATTTTCCGAAAGGTCTCCGAAAGCTCTTGCTTCTTTAAGTTTCTGAGCAACCTCAGCACGTCTTACGGTAATGAGATATTCAAGCTCCTGTTCGAGTTTTTTGTAACCCTCAGCGGACATTCTGACTTTTTTTACAGCCATTTTATCAAATCCTTTCTTGACCTGAATAAAAACGATATTCTAAATTTCTATTATATAGTATATTTCGCATTATGTCAAGAGCGAACGGCAAAAAGTATCGGTATTTTTTTATGAACAGGCTTATATCCTTATCCGCAGAGCCGACGCCATGTTTTTTACAAATTACTGTTGAAATGTCATGAAAAAAATGATATAATGGTTATTCAGGATAATATTGATAATGACATACGCCGTCTTGAATTGTGCAAATTGCTGTGAATTTTGAATTTTAACGCGCGGTTTTTGTACAATCATACAAAAGTTAAAGTGTGATGCAACAAAATCCTTTCTTTTTGCCACTACTTTAATGACAGGTCTTTTAAGGGACGGGAATTTGTGGTATAATGTCATTATCAGCACGAAATAAAAAAAGCGGTTGAGAGGTGATGTTATACGATGAATACAGATCTTTCCCATTGCGTAAAGAAAGCGCGTGAAGGCGACGCTGACGCATTCGCAGAATTGTATTCTACAGTCTACAAGGAACTGTATCACATTGCTCTCGTGAACCTTAAAAATCAGCACGACGCTTCCGACGTGGTTAGCGACACGGTACTGGAAGCATACTCCTCCATAAAAAAATTAAGAGATGAAAACGCATTCAAGGCTTGGATAATCCGGATCCTTACTGTGAAAATAAAAAGAAAACAGAGGGAATATATAAAAAGCCGCGATTATCAGACAGACCTTGACGATCTCGAAAATGAAAACAGTGTAGAACAAGAGAAAGCCGGAGAGATAAATTACGGCGGATTAGAAATAATGGAGGAATTCAGAAAGCTGAACGAGGACGAAAGACTTGTTTTATCATTGAGCGTCGTTTCAGGATACACCAGCGAAGAGATCGCTAAAGCTACGGGATTATCTGCAAATACCGTAAGATCAAAAGCGGCAAGAGCCAAGATCAAACTGAAAAAAATGCTCGAAGAACGCTGAAGGAAAGGAGGTCGGAATTTGTGAAATTTGAAGAAAGATTGAACGAACTTATAAATGAGGCTGAGGTTCCCGATGAACTGCTGCCTCAGAATATAGCAGCCATGTTAAAGGCAAATAACGCGCAGTCTCATTCGGGAGCGGAAAAGAAAAATATAAAGGTTTCCGCCGGTGTCCATGCACAACGTCGTACTATTATAATGAGAACTGCAGCTGCTACCGCCGCTTGCGCCGTTTTCACAGCAGGTATGCTGATGTACAGCGGCAGCAGACAGGAACAGGAACAGATCGAGGAGCGTATCGAGTACGAAGCGGTATCCCCCAATTCATATGACGATCTGTATAACATTTACACGGATATCTATCTTAACGGCAGCGGAGACGGTCATAAAACGGACGGTTACGGAGATGATACTACTATCGACGAAGAGTTCTCCAGAGAACAGCCGATAGAACATTCCGGTGACGTACCGGAAGCTCCACCGGATATTTCCGCTTATGACTTTACCGATTATGACGGTCTGGATGTCAGCGTGTCCGAAGCGGATATCGTGAAATGTGACGGCGGGTATATGTATTGTCTGAAAGACAAGACGTTATATATCGTTTCCCTTGAAACGATGAAAGCAGTCTCACAGATAGACTGTAAGTTCGATCCGCCTATTGAGATCTACATTGAGGGAGACAATTTAGTTATAGTCTCCACCGAGACAGGAGAAAAGCAGACGATAAGCAATGCTTCTCCCGGTAAAGCCGGAGCTTCTCCAACAGGATATGATGTTCCAGCAGATGATCCTGATACCATACAACCGGCAGAACAATATTCCGACAGTCTTGACCAAGGTATTCCCAATGAAAAAACAGGTTATGATATACAAAATTCAGCAAATGTCAGCCGCAAGAATACTGCGGTTGACATTTACAATTTAAAGGACCCTGCATCACCGGTCCTGAGCCTATCATATAAGCAGAACGGCAGCTACACAGCTTCAAAGCTCGTTGACGGAAGGCTTTACACAGTAACGGCATATTCCGATTACCATACAAAGCCTTTGGACGAACAAGCAGATCTTGACAGCTTTGTTCCTGCCTATTATATTAATGGGGAAAAATTTTTTCTTGCAGCCGGAGATATAACCGTTCCGGCAGGCGCTAACAATACGGATTATACGGTAGTTTCAGCAATAGATGTAAACAGCGGAGCATTTTCATCGGCAAAAGCCGTGCTCGGTTCGGGAAACAGCGTATACTGTTCCGCAGGAACTCTTTATGTTGTGGGAACAGGAAAAAAAGACAAGGATTACAGCATAATTTCCGCCTTTGATCTTTCCGGGGCCGGCATAAATTACCGCATCAGCGGTTCGGTTGAGGGTACGGTTCTCAGCCGGCAGAGCCTGAACGAATATAACGGAAATTTCCGCATAGCCGCAAAAACGATCGGCGAAAACGGAGTACCGTCCGTATCGGTTTATGTGCTTGACAGGACGCTTACCGTAATAAACAGCGCCGGACAGCTTTTTCCGGACTGCGATATCACTTCGGTAAGGTTTGAGGGCAACTATGCCAGAATATTTGAAAACGGCGGAAAGGCTTCGTCTGCGGCACTGGATCTTTCATCATATCCTCCGGAACTGATACAGTCCCCTATCGTAAGCTCGTCATATCTTTACAGTTACTCGGATAAGCTGCTGCTCAGCTTCGGAAAAGCGGAAAATTCCGGCGTAAAACTGACTATGTACAATTCGGAAAACGGTCTTGAAACAGGAAGCATATCATTTGCCGAAGATGAGGAAAATATCTTCTCAAAGGCGTTTGACGACAGGCGTGCCGCTCTTATAGACGCAGAAAAAGGCATTATCGGCATACCGGTCTACAGCCATACGGAATTTGGCACAAAAAACTGCTATTATGTGTTCGGCTTTGATGAAGATATCGGATTTACAAACAAAGGCGTTATAGAATATACCGACATAGATGACAGCCTTGCATTTGAAAGAGGACAGATAAACGGTGACACGCTTTATGTCATCAGCAAGGGCAGGATAATCGCAGCGCAGCTCAGCGACCTGAAGATAATAGGCGTATATGAATATTAAAAGAGCTGTTTTTTATCATTTTTCAATTTAATAATACAAACAAGCGGACGGAAATTATTTCCGTCCGCTTGTTTTTTATAACTTGTTCTTATTCTTCTACTTCGGCGACCTTTAGCATATTCGTATTTCCCGCTATACCAAGAGGTATTCCGGCTGTAAGAACTACCGTATCTCCCTTGCCGACCAGTCCAGTGCTTTCCGCAGCTTTTACCGCACAGTCAAGAAGTTCGTCGGTATTTTCCTTTTCATCGGTAAATATCGGATAAACTCCCCAGCTCATGCACATCTGACGAAGAACCATCTGATTTGGCGTACAGCCGATTATCATGCACGCCGGACGGAATTTTGAAAGATTTCTCGCCGTTGAACCGGATTTTGTAACGGTGATTATCGCCTTTGCGCCTATATCGTGAGCTGTTGTCACGGCAGCGTGCGCGATCGCATTGGTAACGTTCTTTTCCGTTGCAGCCGGACGAAGTCCCAGCTGCTTGATATAGTCTATGTCCTTTTCCGTTGTCTCAGCAATAAGAGCCATTGTGCGGACAGCTTCAACAGGATGTTTTCCGGCAGCAGTTTCGCCCGAAAGCATTATTGCGGAAGTGCCGTCATATATAGCATTGGCAACGTCCGTTATCTCCGCTCTTGTAGGACGGGGATTTGATATCATTGATTCCAGCATCTGAGTAGCCGTTATAACGTTCTTTCCGGCAAGAAATACCTTCTGAATGATACTTTTCTGGATAGCCGGTATCTGCTCAAACGGTATCTCAACGCCCATATCTCCTCTTGCGACCATTATTCCGTCGGCGGCTTCAATGATCTCATCAATATTGTTCACACCGTCCATATTCTCTATCTTGGCTATTATGCGGGGCGTAGTCCAGCCAAGGCTTTTTATGAATTTTCTGAGGTAATTCACATCTGCCGATGAACGTACAAACGACGCTGCAATAAAATCATATCCCATTTTTGCGCCAAATTCCAGATCGCTCATATCCCTTTCCGAAAGATACGGCATTGAAAGCTCAACTCCGGGCACATTTATCCCCTTGTTATTTGAAAGCGTTCCGCCGGCAATTACCTTGCAGACTATATCCGTCGCCGTGATCTTTTCCGCTTTGAGCTCAACTGCACCGTCGTTTATAAGTATCGTTGTACCCACGGATATATCTGCCGGAAGCCCTTTGAAAGATATGGACGCCCTTTCGGCTGTGCAGACGATATCCTCCGTTGTAAGAGTAAATATATCGCCGTCGTGTATATCCACAGGCTGATCGTTCTCAAATTTTCCGAGGCGGATCTCCGGACCTTTCGTATCAAGCATAGTAGCTATGGGAAGCCCAAGCTCCTCTCTTAAACGGGTGACCTGCTCGAAACGTTTTTTGTGCATCTCATAATCCCCGTGGGAAAAGTTAAATCTTGCAACGTTCATACCCTCCTGCATCATCTGACGAAGAATATTATCGTCATCTGTAGCCGGACCTATAGTGCAGATTATTTTTGTTTTTCTCATAAGATCATTCCTTTGAAAGTATTTTTGTGACAGGATCACTTTTTCATTAATTTTCTTATCCTCTGCATGAATGTTTCCTGTTTTTTGTTCTGATATTTTTTCACATACGAACGCGCCGCATTCTCATATGCTTCCTTTATGAACGAAGCCTGTGAATCGACCGCTTCGCCTTCCGTGCTGACATGAACGTAAGTACCGTCGGGAAGCATTTTCCTTGCTTTTACATTATCGCTTGTAAGAACGCCGAATATATGCATTATTCTTTTGCGCACCCTTACATCATATATCGGCACTGCGACTTCCACACGGCGTATGGTATTCCTTGTCATGAAATCCGCAGAGCTTATATATATTTTCCTGCGCTCCGCTGTTCCGAAAATATATATGCGGCTGTGTTCAAGGTATCTTCCTACGATACTGGTTATCTCGATATTTTCGGTATAGCCTTTCACACCTGCAACAAGGCAGCATATGCCTCTTATGACCATTCGTATCTTTACGCCTTTCTGGGAGGCTTCGACCAGCTTTTCCATAAGGACTTTATCCGTAAGGGAATTGAGCTTTAACCCTATAAAAGCAGGTTCGCCCCTTTCCGCAGCGGCGATCTCGCCGTCTATCATGTCCACTATCTTGTTTTGCAGACATCTCGGAGCAACAAGCAGCTTGCTCGTATGCTCGACTATAGTATTTGTAGAAAGTGCGTTGAATACTACTGCTGCTTCTGCGCCTATATCCTGATTTGCCGTAAGAAGGCTCAGATCGGTATACAGCGCGGAGGTTTTTTCATTATAGTTTCCCGTTCCTACCTGAGTAATATACAGGACCTTTCCTCCGGGATCCTTTCTTGTTATCAGCAGCAGTTTGGAATGTACTTTAAGGCTTTCCGGGCCGTAAATAACGTTGCAGCCTGCTCTTTCGAGCCGTTTTGACCAGCCGATATTATTTTCCTCATCAAATCTTGCACGCAGCTCCACAAGGACAAGAACGTCCTTGCCGTTTTCTGCGGCGGCTATAAGAGCGTCGATCACCTTTGAATCGGACGCCACACGGTAAAGGGTTATCTTTATGGAAATTACCGCCGGATCGTTTGCGGCTTCCAGCAGCATTTTCAAAAACGGGCGTATAGATTCAAACGGATACGACAGGAGTATATCCCTTTTCATTACCTGAGGAAGTATAGGCTGTTCCCTTATTATCTCGCACGGCGGCTGAGGATCGGCTCTGCCGAAGAAAAGAAGCGGCAGGGTCTCCTCCAGACGGCTGCGGAGGGGGTAGACAAATGAAAGGTCAAGTGGAGATTTCTGCCTGAATATCTGCTCCGGAGAAAGCTCCAGCTTTTCGCAGAGATACTCTATAGCGGCATCTCCGAGCTTCCGGGAAAGCTCCATGCGGACAGGAGAAAGTTTTTTGCGCTTTTTCAGGAGTTCCGACATAACGTCGCGCAGATCCACATCGTGGTCATAAAGGGCTTCCTCCATGTTGATATCTGCATTGCGGGTGATCCGCATAAGAGATTTATCAAGTATCTTATAATTTTCAAAAATAAGCGGCATATAGTGCAGTATAAGTTCTTCAACGAGCATGAACCTGTTCTTTGATCCGGGAAGAAAAATTATCCTTGAAAATGTTCCGCTGGCAGGTACAAGGGCTATCTTCACGGAGGATTTGGATTCAAGCTGAGCGACCGCATATATTTCCTTGTTTTTCAAAAACGGGAACGGATGCCGTTTGTCGATGACCTGAGGAGATATAAGAGGGAGTATCTCGGCGGTAAAATACAATTTCAGGTAATTTTCTTCCTCCTTGGAAAGCTGGCGGAAATTTACCTGCTCAACGCCGTGTTTTTCAAGCTCCGACATTATTCCGCGGTATGCTTCGTCCCTTGCCGGAGCAAGCTCGGCAGCGCGTCTGAAAATAGCGTCGAGCTGTTCAGCGCAGGTCATATCGGTC
Source organism: uncultured Clostridia bacterium (assembly GCA_947627905.1). GTDB lineage: Bacteria > Bacillota > Clostridia > Oscillospirales > Ruminococcaceae > RGIG8773. The sequence continues at coordinate 19,986 of CANQXX010000017.1, read as the reverse complement.
TTATTGTCCTTTTCTTCCGAGCCTACAAGAGTACGGTCATAAAGCGAGCCTACACGGATCATAAAGAACTCGTCCAGATTGGACTGGAATATAGCTGCGAACATAAGTCTTTCGCAAAGCGGAACACTTTTATCCGTAGCTTCTTCAAGAACGCGTTCGTTGAATTTAAGCCATGAAAGCTCTCTGTTGTCATAATATGGTTTCATTGTGTTATTTCCTTTCGCATAATAACATTCTATATTCAATTATATTGCCGCTGAGCAAAAAAGTCAAGAAAAAAGGTACAATTTTACCATTTAGTGTTGAATGTTGAGTGTTGAGAGTGTAGATGTTAAAAGTTTAACTCTAAATACACCCGCCCCATTTGAACAGCCTAAAAAATATGACCCGACGGCATTTCTGCAATGCCGTCAGGTCGTTTTTTACTGTACCCTTGTTCCTCCAAGAGGACGTATATAAAGCTCATAACAGCTTCCCTTTCCGAAAATGCTCTCCATTTTCCGGATAAATCCCTCAAGCAGATCGTCCGGAACAAAAGCCTGTATCGTTCCGGCAAAGCCTCCGCCGTGGACGCGGCACGCTCCCCGTCCGCAAAGAACGCTCTCCGCCGCATAAAGTCCCAGCACCAAGCCCTGCGATCGTGTATCCGTCACTGCAAAGATATTCTGCAAATACTTGAACGAACTGTTACCGCTTTCGGAAACGGTCCTTAAAAATCCGTCAAGATCGCCTTTTCTCAGATATTCCGCCTCGCTGTCAGCACGTCCGTTCTCGTCAAAGAAATGCAGCGCTCTGGATACCGCCCTGTCGCCGCAGGCTTTGCGGACCTCCGCTATATTATCCCATAGCTGTTCCTTGGTGATATCACGGAGCTCGTTTTTGCCGAAAAATTTTGCAACGGACTTCATTTCCGCCGGTATCGCAGCATATTCCGGAGTAAGATCCGCATGGTCTCCCTTTGTATCAACTATGCAAAGACTATACCCGGAAGAGGCAAGATCATAGCTTATTGGATCTATAACAGGGTTTGCAGTATCCCTGAAATCAATTTCAATAAATCCTCCAACCGACGACGCCATCTGATCCATAAGTCCGCTCGGCTTGCCGAAATGAACGTTTTCCGCATACTGGGCTATCTGTGCTATCTTAACAGCGCTTACCTTTCCGTCATTGTACATATGGGAAAGTATTGTCCCGATAAGAACTTCAAACGCTGCCGAAGAAGATATCCCGCTGCCTTTCAGAACATTTGACGTTGTATACGCCTTGAATCCGCCGATGCTGAAGCCGTCCCTTTTCAGACCGTCGGCGACCCCTCTTATCAGCGCTGCAGAGGTATTTTTGTCCGCTTCTTTTACCGAAAGATCGGATATATCCACCGTATCCTGTGGAAAGCCCTCAGACTTTACAGTGATAGCTCCGTCGTCCGAAGGAACGGCAAAAGCGATAACGTCAAGCCCTACTGCCGCCGCAAGCACCTTTCCACGGTTGTGGTCGGTGTGGTTGCCGCCTACCTCGGTCCTTCCCGGAGCCGAGAATATCATAACGTTCTCCTGCTTTCCGAAGATATCCTCAAATGCTTTTTCAGCTTTTTCATAGCGTGCTTTCTGGGCAGCGACGGCTTTTTCTCCGTAAAGTTTTGCAAGAATACTGTTTATATTTTCCATAAATCCTGACCGATCCTTTCGCTCCGCAGCCAAAGCTGCCGGAAGTATTGTTTTTAAAAATTAGCGTCGTAAAATATCCTGTAATGCTTTTCCGAGTGCGAATATGTGCTGAGGACAAGTCCTATGCAGATGAACATACTTATCATGCTTGAACCTCCCTGACTGACGAACGGCAGCGGAAGTCCGATAACAGGCATTACTCCTAAAACCATTCCCAGATTAAGCACACAGTGTATGAACATCATCGCAAAAACGCCTATGCAGATATATTTTCCCAGAGGATCCTTTGCGATACGGCTGTCAGCAACTATCTTCATGCAGATATATGCCAACGCCGCAACAAGTATCACGCATCCAATAAATCCGAAACACTGTCCCACATAGGTGAATATGAAATCATTCTGAACATACGGAACGTAAACATATTCGTCGGCTGACAGACCTTTGCCGAAAACCTGTCCCGAACCAAGCGCAAGTTTTCCCCAGTATTGCTGGTATGCAATGGTAGCAAAATCCGGGTCACTCATGGGATCCTCCTCAAAAAGGACAAGAAAACGCATTTTCTGATGCGGCAGCATTATCTTGCTCCACAGCAGCCATACCGCTCCGGGAGCGGCGATTACACATGGAAGTATGTATTTCCATGATATGCCGGCTGCAAATATCATGCATAAGAACATGAAGAAAAACACTACTGCCGTTCCGTCGTCGCCTTGAGCAACGACTATCAGCGTGGGGATCGCTCCGTGCAGACAGAGAAGCGCAACATTTCCGATATGGTTCAGCTTTTCCCCGACTTTTGAAAGGTGCAGGGCAAATGACATTATAAACGCTATTTTCAGTATTTCCGACGGCTGGAACGTTGTAAAGCCAAGATCTATCCAAGCCACATCATCGGCGCTTTCGTCAGGCTTGTAGCCAAGCGATGTAAAGGTAAGAAGAGTAAGCCCGATCGCTCCGGGAACGTACAAAAACCAGAGTTTGGTAAATTTATGATAATCCAGAGCGGACATTATCAGCGCGATAGCCGCTCCTGCGCATAAGCAGACGAATTGTATCTTGTACATCGACGGTTTCCCGGCGACCTCATTGCGGACCATTGAATACAGAAGAACTACCGAAAATACGGATATGGCACATACAAATACGAAAAGCTGCTTATCCAGCTTTCTTATATACTGAACTACAGCATTAAGCAGCCTTTTGAACATCTGCCGTTCTCCTTTCATGCAGTCTTGCGGATATCCTATCCGCCGTACATATCAATTATATATCAAAAAGCGGCACATTTCAAGAGATTTCGGAAATGTTTCAAAAATGAAATATTTCCGTATATTCAGCTGTCCGAACCGCCGTCCGTCTCATTTCCCGTTTCTCTTTTTATGTAGTAAAATACAGCAAAAATTATAAACGCGGCAATTATTCCGCAGAAAGCTCCTGCCGAATCTATCATTACATCGGTGAACTGCATTGAGCGTCCCGGAGTAAAGCTCTGGTGGAACTCGTCGGCAGCCGCGTAAATAATACATGATACCCATGACAGAGACAGTCTTTTCAGCAGCTTCAGCTCAGTCGTTTCCGTGAATGAATAGACCGACATTCCCAGCACTGCGTATATGGTAAAATGAGCTAATTTTCTTATGAAATGATGAAATTCCGAAACTATGAACTGCTGCTGTGACAGGGTCATACTTCCGAAATTGCGGAAAATTATCCTGCTTATGAACCTTGTGACCTTTATGCTCAGCTCGCTGCTCTCGCTGCCGGTATGAGCCGAAAACCTGAATATAACTGCCATTATCAGTATTATTACGCAAAGCAGCGCTGCTTTCTTTTTATTCATATGCCGCCTCCTAAAAATTCCTTGTCCGCGCCTATGCCGATGACATATGCTGTCAGTTAAAAGTATAAATTGTTTTAAAAATCTGAAATATTTGTAATATTAATTTGTAAATATCAGCCTTTAAAAGCCGTCAAACCCTTTATTTATAGGCAAATAGCTAAAACCAACGGCTAAAACTCCATGTTTATTTATGTAATTTTGTATTGACTTTTTATATGCAGTGTGTTATAATTTAGATAATCGTACTATCGGGTATTTATGCTCGTTTTCCGTTGTATCGGGTCAATAAAAGCAGAATATCCGCATATGTAACGATATGATTCCTTGATATCGCTTGAGTACAGAAAATGTACCCCACAGCCGGTCATTTCCGGAGTATATCTTCGCCGCAGCGGCATATACGGTCAAATGCTGACTGTCCGCACTTCTTTACAATGATTGATTCAGCCTTTCCGAACAGAGGAGGACGATGTTTAAGATTGTGCGCATCCGTTCCGATAACGCTTACCATTCCGTCGGATATCATTTTAAGGTAACGATTCCTTTCAAATATGCCCGACTCTGCAATGGAAGAACAGTTCATCTGACAGATGATATGCCTGTTGATCTTACATATCCTTCTGATGTCCTCCGGCTTGTTCCCGAAGCTAAGGTAACGCTCGGCGTGCGCAAGGATTATTTTCTTGTCACAGCGATTCATAAAATTCGTGATCTCGCTGAAAAAGTTTTCGTGAAAGCGTTCAAAAGGAAGCTCAAGAAGAATATAATCGGTGCCTTCTATACAGAGCTTTTCAAAATCAGGGTCCGAGGACAGGGACGGATAAAAGTACACCTCGGCTCCGAGAGAAAAGTCAGGCATTACGCGGACGGTTTCCACAGCTTCGCAAAGTCTTTCATATGACCTGCTGCGCCGTTCAAGAAAACTTTGTATATTTTCATTCTGCCTGTAAAAATGCGGAGTGAGAACTACATGGTCTACTTTTGAATCCGAAAGCATCCTGAGCATTTTTATGGACTCCTCTGTACCTGAGGAACCGTCGTCCATTTTCGGAAGAATATGGGAATGAAAATCTATACGCATTTGAAAGATCCTTTCTTTGCAGCTCGTTTTCATATTCGTCGGGATAATACCCTATCCGAACAATATGCTGTACTTTAATTTTACATTCATTGAGTGACATTGTCAAGACAAAGTTGAATTTTATGGAGGTATAACCCAATGGATATGGAAGAAAAGCTTGATCTTAGCTTTTTGTTTGAGGTCCTGAAAAAATATTTTGTTATAGTGATACTTTCCGGAGTATTGTGCGGAATCGCCGGATTTGCGGTATCGTATTTCGTTATCCCTAAGAAATATCAGTCTCAGGCGCTTTTATATGTGGAAAACAACACTCAAAACACCGAGTCTGTAAACATCAATGATATCACCGCCGCTCAGAAGCTGGTAAATACCTGCCAGATAATTTTCAAGAGCAGCACTATGATGGACAATCTCATAGCAAATCTTGATCTTCCGTATACAAAGGAAGAACTCAACAACATGATAACAGCCAATTCGGTAAACAGCACCGAAGTAATGGAGATCATAGTTGAAAGCGGGAACGCTCAGGAAGCCCAGACCATAGTAAACGAGCTTATAGAGCTTTCCGTACAGGAGTTCACAAGAGTAATTAAATCAGGCTCAATAGAAGTCGTTGATTACGGCGAAGTAAACACCAAGCCTTCTTCTCCGAATGTTCCTATGATAACTCTGGCTGCGCTTTTCGTAGGCATAGTAGTATCATATATGATAGTCCTGATACGCGATATGCTCGATGTTGTCATCAAGCAGAGCGATAATATCGCCCAGATCTATGACGTTCCGGTATTTGCCGAGATAGTTGAGTTTGAAAGCGCTAAATCCGGCGGAAAGTACGGTTACAGCCACTACGGATACGGTTACGGCAAGAAAGCCGCTCCGTCGCCGGAAAATGAAAAGACTTCCGCTTCGGAAACCGGTTTTTCCGAACGTTTCCTTTCGGATTCCACTCCTTTTGCAATAACCGAAGCATACAATACGGCAAGAACAAACACAATGTTTGCCATTTCTACCAGCGGCAGAAAGATCATTGCCGTTACCAGCTCAAATCCTTCCGAAGGAAAGAGCACGACCTGCTCGAACTTTGCTATAAGTTTTGCAAACGCCGGCTTCCGTACACTTCTTGTAGAATGTGACCTTAGAAAGCCGAATCTTGCCAAGAACTTCAATATAAAGCCTAAGTTCGGTCTTTCCTCTGTGCTCGGCGGCTTCTGCACCGTTCAGGACGCTATTGTGGAAAATGTTATAAACAATCTTGACATAATCGCTGCCGGCGATATCCCACCGAACCCTTCCGAGCTTATAGGCTCCGAAGCAATGAGAACATTCCTCAAGGCATCAGCCGAAAGCTACGATTATGTATTCCTTGACACGCCTCCTGTAAATGTCGTTACGGATTCGCAGCTGATGAACGATGTAATCGCAGGATTGATCTTTGTTGTAAGAGAAAATTCCACAACTCACCCGGATGTTCAGTCTGCGCTTGAAAAGATCAGGCTTGCAAACGGTAAGATCCTCGGCTTCGTAAAGACATTCAGCCGCATAGAAAAATCCGGAAGATACGGAAAGAAATATTCCTACAGTTCGTATAAATACGGCTACGGCTACGGGGACAGATCCCGCAGCAGCAAGGAAAGCAGCAACAGCGAAGAATGACTTCTGAGAAAGGAGAGACGCTGCCGCAGGCAGCCCGCTCGTTTATAAGAGCCGGACTTTAAAAAATGGCAATATATATATTTCTTCTGATAGGCGTTATAGTCGCCGGAGCTCCTCTTTGCAGCAGCAAGGGCGGCAGGTCGGGACGTATAATATACTGCTGTGCAGCAGCGGTGGTATTTATATTCATATCCGCAATGAGATTTCAGGTCGGATATGACTATAATCTGTACGGAAGTAAATATTTCGGAATGAAATATTTACTTCCCGAAGATGTGATGAGCGACAGAATGGAAAAGGGCTTTCTTATGCCGCTTTATGTTCTTAATCTCGGATTTGAGGATTATAAGACAATTTTTATTTATACTTCTATTATAATGTACGCATCATTATTCTATCTTATTTATAAAAATTCGTCAAACCCGTGGATAAGTACAGCGGCATATCTCTGTTTCGGACTGTTCTTCAACTCACTTTGCTTTCTGAGACAGATGATAGCGGCTACGATTATTGCCTACGCGATGAAATACTATGACAGAAAAAATCCGATAAGATTTTTTGTACTTGTTATAGCAGCGTCGTCGTTCCATTGGTCGGCACTGTTGATGCTGCTGATGTTCTTCCTGCTGAAAATAAAGCCGGGGTATATTTATCTCGGCATAGTAACACTCGGAACTGTGATATTCTGCATATTTTCAAAGACATTCATGTACTGGGCAATAGATCATTTTGATATGTACAAAGGTTATGACCCGGAGCTCAATGTTGAGGCTTCAGGCGGTCTGTCACCAAAATATACGATAATGTTCGGGATACTTTTTGTCATATGCTTTGTTTTCCGGAAAAAACTTATCGAAAAAAATCCTTCAAACGCAACATATATCAACTGCCTTATGTATTCGGTAGTGTTTGAAGCAATGGGAATGCGCCATGCAATACTTTCAAGATTTACTGCACTGGTTTATCTCCCGCCTATCCTTTACCTTGTGCCGGATCTTGTAACGGTATTAAGGGAATATATCTCCGAAAAATTTTCCCAGAAAGGCGCAAAAAGCATACAAGCGGTCAATATCTGCGCAATGTCAGTTCTGGCGCTTTTCTTCGGAGGATCATATATAATGCTCATGTTGGCTAATTATAACGGCGTCGTTCCGTATGTTTCCCAGATAGATAAGCCGTATGAAATATTCCTTGAAAATGTTATCACCGAAGAGGACAACGAGCAGCAATGGATCGAAGAAGATGAAGAATGGTTTGAAGAGGACGAGGAATGGCTCGAAGAACAGCTTGAACTTGAGGACGGGAACGAGCCGGAAAGCACCGATGAGACAGTAACTGACAGTGATATTCCCGATACACCGGCAGAAGAAACGGAAAACATCGGTGAAGAAGAGCAGGACTTTGAAGATGACAGTTATGATACAGACGAAGATTTTGACGAGGATTTCGACGAAGAACAATTTGAAAAAGATATACTTGAACAGCTTAACGGCTTATCATGTAAAATATTCCTGCAATGAAAGGAGCGCTGTGCATGAGCGAAAATGTACCTGCTGAAAAAAAACATCATCACCACCATAAAAGCAGCTACAGTCTTTGTGAAAATATGTTCATACTGTTTATGATAACTTTCGCTGCCGGCGTTTTCTGCTATGAAAAAAATATGACGGAAAGCTTTATGAAAATATACAGAACAGCGGTATTCGCAATATGTATATTCATGTGGCTCGCTATTTCATTTTTCAGCGGTTCCAAAAACAAATGGCAGTTTGAGGTATTTTCCGTTTTATTCTGGATAGTTCCATTACTTATCATATATCTGGCGAACAACGGTCCCGAATTTTGCAGAATGAGCATAACAATGTATCTGCTTTCAGAATTTTTTACAATCATGTTCATAACGCCGGCGGAACTGATAGGAAGTCTGCTTAAATTGGGAGCTATACCGGTCATAATTATTATGGTTCTTGTATGTTCATTCGCATTTCTGGCAGGAAACCTGCTGTCAGACAAACTGAAAAAAGGTAATTACACTTTTTAAGTGTTAATTATAATTGTTTAGAGAAAGGAGGTTATTTACCATGAAGCATGGTATGAAAAAAGCTCTGAGCGCAGCTATCGCTCTTATGACAACAGCTACACTTGCACTCACAGTTTATGCTATGGATTACGATATCAATCCTAATTATCCTAGCGCTAACTCTGCAACTGTAAGTGTTTCCACCGAAACTATCAAGGACGCAGTAGACAATGCTGTTTCCGAAGATGAAAGTGGTTCTGTTGCTTCTGTTGAAGTTAAATCTACAGTATCTCTTCCTGTAAGTTCTTCTGTAATGAAGAGCCTCAGTCAGAGTAAAGATGAGATCCTTGAAATCGTATCTCCTAAGGCTACGATGACGATCGATTCTTCAACGATCACAAAAGTAAGAAAAGTAGACCTTTCTTCTAAGATCTACAGCTCTAAATCCAGAGCAGTTGTTAGATTCAGATCCAAAGCTAACTTTGGATGCGAAGTTAAGATCACTCTTACTGACTGCAAAATGTCAAAAGCTGCGCTTGCAAAAGCTCATGTATACTGTGACGGCGAGGATCTCGGCGAAGTCGAGCTCGACGAAAACGGTAATCCCGTTATTACAGTAACAAAGGGCGGAAAGTACGAGATCAAGTAATTTCTGCCAATAGTCGTTCAGGCATCATTATGATGCCTGAACGGTTACGAAATATACCTTTTAAAAGGTGTATTTCGTAACCGTTTATTTAATTTTCCTGAAAGGTTGGAGTTATCAGATGTCTGCTAAAAAACAGATAATAATAGTCAGCATGGTATTTATAGTTATAGCTGTAGGTATTATATTCATTATAGGCGGAAAAGGCGATACGTCGGTTGAAAAAAGCCTTGAAGAAGCTAAATCCTACTATGATATGTATGATTATGACAACGCTATAGCAATATATAACAATCTGCTGAGCACTGAAAAAAGCTGCGCTGACGCTTATATAGGTCTTGCAGACACCTATGTCGTTAAGGGAAATGCAGACAAGGCAATGGAAATACTTGAAAGAGGTCTGGAAAATTCAGATGATCCGCGCATAGCCGAAATGATAGATGAGCTTTCCGCAGAATATACAGAAGCGGAAAACATTCCCGAAACAACGGATATATCTGACGAAACAGATATTACAGATATTATCCCGGCAGAAAACGAAGCAGACATCTCAGCAGTCATGGAAACTGAAACTATCCCCTCGGAAACAGCGGTTCCCGAAACGACCGTTTCCGAAACGGCTTCTCCTGTTCCGGAAACTACCGCACCTCCCGTTGCAGAAACTACACCGGCTCCCGTCGTTACTGCCGCTCCACGGACGACTACAGCAGCACCGGTCACCACTACTGCTGCGACAACAACAGCCAAACCTACGATAGAAGTTCCTAACTTTATCGAAATGGATAAAGACGAAGCCGTCAAGCTGGCAAAAGATCTTAAGATCAATCTGAATGTTGAATTTGACAAAAATGATACATATGCAAACAATGTTATATACTACCAGAGCCACAGAGCCGGTACAATGGTCTCCGAAAAAGAGCAGGTAGATGTATTTGTATGTGTGAACGACCAGAAGCAGATATCGGAAGATGACGTTAATTTAAATAAATTCTTTGAAGCAGTACAGGCATGGGGAAATAATAACAGCGATAAGGTAAAAAGCGTAACTCTGAACGAAAAAAATTCCGTTGTTACCATAAGCGCTTCGTCGCTAAAGAAGTTCGTCATTGACGAAAGTGTTGCTGCTGCATTTGCAGAATGTAAAAACACTTCACTTGTGATAAATTCATCAACTTTATCAATAGTGATAAATTCCGGTTCTGTTTCCGGAACAGGAAAAATGGATCTTTCCGCAGACACATTCGGAAACGCTTCAAGAGTTACCCTTGATATGAGAGCTTCAGGAAATCTTAATTGTACAGCAAGCGTTACTCTTTCAGATTGCAGTATTGATTCAAATTCATTAAAAGGAATGTCACTGTTTGAAAACAACAAAAAAACCGGAAGTTTCAGCGTAAATTCCAACGGCAAACCGGTCGTAACAGTAAGCAGCGGCGGACAATACATTATTCACTGATATCAAAAGATTCAATCTCTGTATAAAGAACATCTTCTTTATACAGGGATTTTTTACGGCAATAAAAAAGCGGAATGTTTATCCGAAACATTCCGCTTGATTTTTATTGATTTCAGGAAGCCATAAGTCCGAGAATGGTTATTCCCTTTTCTTCGCTGCCCTCAGCTGCCTTTATCTCAACAGTGTGTTTCGTATTTTCAGCCGCAAAGAGCACCTGCTGAGTTTCTCCGTAATTTCCCCAGCCGCCTGTGAAATCGGCATCGAGCGTACCTTTTTTCGCTCCGTCTACATAGACCTCAAACTTACCGCTTTTGCCGTCTGTAGTACGCATAAAGAAAAATCCGAGATTGCTGCATTCCACTTCAAAGGTTATACTTCCGCCGGACGTGCTCTTCCAGTTGTTGTGGAACTGATCGTAAAAATCCTTTTCAACCACTTCAAAACCCTCGGAAGATACGGCTGTTATATCAGCGGCACTGAGCATTTTTGCTCCGGCATAATAATCCTTTGTGTAAGCCTCCGCCGTAAAAGCAGACGGTTCTTCGGAAACGGAATCAAGTCCGTTGTAAACTCCGTCAAGGTAACGGCTGATTATCTGGTTTATTATATCATGTCCCGCATCGTTAGGGTGGATATTATCAGGCGAAATATCCTTCCAATTCAGTGTTCCTGCGGCGACTTCCGGATAAACTGCATCGTGGTAGCTTATCATTGGAAGATCATACGCCGTGCCTATTTCCTTATGAACGTCCTGAAGGCTCGTGCCGTCCTCCATAGTAGTGAAAAGCAGGATAACGGCAGGATTGGAATTGCAGGAAAGTATCTTTCTTACAAGGCTGTCGTAAGAATATTTATTCATTACCCTGTCTGTATCATTTACGGAAAATTCAACGATGACCACATCGGGACTATAAGACAGAAGCTGCTCATCAACACGGTGAACGCCAAGATAGCTGTTTGTGCCGCCTATACCGGCGTTGACAAAGTCTACTTTTCCGGGGAACTTATTCTGCCACCAGTCGTTGAATTTTGAAGCATAGCAGTTTGCCGGCGTGGAAGCAAGGCTGCCCTGTGTTATAGAACCTCCGATAACTCCTACGGTTATTTTTTCACCGTTCTGAGCCTTTTTCATTGCCGCGGCAAGACGCACCGTGTTACCCTCGCTCATTATTGCTCTGTTGTACATTTTATCCGACACTCCTTTGCTAAGATCTACCGGCACACCGGGATCCACATCATTTGAAGTATCCGACGCCATTGTTATAGGCTCGGAGACCTGCGCCTGTGAAACGTCAGCACCGGTCGTTGTTACCGGTTCTCCCTCTTCCGTATTTCCGCACGCTGAAAGCATGGAAACACAAAGAAGAAGCGCTGCGGCTGAAGCCGCATATTTTTTTGTTCTAAACGACATCTTATCATTCCTTTTTATTAAAAGTTCAGTGTATCTGACCGTCAAAATAAGCCGCCACAAACACCGCCGCAGAATTACAGTATATCGTAGCTTCATTTGTGGAAAAGCTGTAAACTATGTCATAATAACATTTCGCCGGAAATTCTTCCGAGGGAATGTTCCACTGCGTGAATTTATCCTGTGAGCGCTTGTTCGGCCCGCAGACAAGAAGTCCCGGAACAGGCTCATCAATATCGTCCGCTTCCGACGGTCTGTGATGAGGACGCTTTACACTGTCACTTCCCATACCTGTAACGAAGCAAAGTCCCATAGGATTTTTGCCAAGGACATATCCAAGCTGTTCATATGCAGTGTCAAGGTAACATTCGCAGCCAAAGAGCTTATACGCGGCTATAAGAAGCATACTGTCGGTCATTGAATACATATTGCTGCCGCGGGTATAGTCGTCCTCAGATTTTGCCGTACCATAGCCGCTGTACCTGCTGAGCGCATAAAGATTGTCAGCCCTTACCCTGAATCCGGAGCGCATGGTCTGCTCTGCAAGCTCATCCTTGGGACGTTTCCCGAAAAGGTAGCTCAGCACGCCAAATCCACCGTTGTCCCTGTTAAGAAATCCGGTAATGTTTGTCTTGCCGCAAAGCTCCTTTATCATGTTGTGGAAAGTTTCGTCTCCGGTAGTCTGATAAAGTTCACAGACTGCCCAGAACATATCATCATCGTTGTTATTGTCAAAGAAATCTCCTGCCGCGCTTATAATAGTTGTAGGCGGATTGACAAACGGTTTATATTCGGGATTATTCATCAGCCATATCCATGCATTTATGGAAGCCTCGTTCAGCCTTGCGGCAAAATCGCCGTCAATGTCGGCAAACACCCTTGAAGCAAGTGACGTGACCGCGCAGAAGCAGGTAGCCGCTTGGTGGGAACGGGGGAAAACATATTTTTCCGTATTATCGTTCTCCGGCATGACTATAGGAGTAGCCGTCATAGGCGCGACCTTATGGTAAACGCCTCCGTCACGGGTCTGCATTTTCATCAGCCATTCAAGACCTACCCGACATTCGTTAAGTATATCGGGTATGCCGTTGCCGGATTCGGGAATGTCGGAGCTGTCGGAAAAACGTTCCGGAAAAAGGCTGTAGGCATACAGCAAATGTCCGAGCGCAACGCAGGTGCAGACAGAATATTTGCCGTAGCCGCCGGAATCATGCCAGCCGCCGGAAACGTCTATCTTTACGGATCGGTTCTCGAAAAGCGGCACAAGATCCGAGTGACATTCGCCGCGTGAATATTCTCCGGCAAAGCGCCTGTCAAGAGCAGAACAGCGACTGTAATAAAGTCCTTTCAGCAGACTGAGTTTAAGTTCATGATACGGAGCAGGTGAAATTGAAAATATATGCGATCTTCTTATGCCGATCCTTATATAAAATTCACCGCATTCCCGCAGCTCGGAAAAATCTATCAGTGAAACATTATCGCCGGAGGCTTTATCGTATACCGTATGTTCCGGTGTTCCGGAAAAAGCCACTCCCCCGTGTGAACGGACTATCTGGAAGGAATCGGCATATCCGGTAAAATATGCGAACTTCTGCATATCATATATATAACCAAGCTGGTTGAACATTATTTTCTTTACCACGATATCGCCCCCTTGCGAAAACGTGAAAATGCAGATACGGAAAGGTTTACATTATGACCGTTTTCCGAACGCGTTGGTTTACAATTATCCTTAGTATAATTATACATTATTTTATCTCAATAAATAATGACGTTTTTTATAACTTTTTTACTTTATTTATTATTTATTGCTTGATAAAACCTTTAATATATGCTAAAATGAAATTGTATCCATGCAATTTGCACAAATTATTAAAAGGAAGTGTACAATATGAAAATTTCTCACAGTGACAAAAATGTCCTTTATATGGGAAGATATGACAGAACTGCCGACGAAACAAAACTTTATTTTGCAGGTTCGCAGATAAAACTGAAATTCCGAGGAACATCTCTTTCAATGACGTTCCTTGCGTCCGTATCATGGGGAAACGTAAGCATAGGCGCTGTAATAGACGGAAAGATGAGCGCCGTTCCGCTTTATCAGGAAAATAACGGAAAGGACATTTCCGCCGTAATTGCCGAAGGTCTTGAAAATACGGAACACGATGCGGTAATTTATAAACGGTACGCTTCAAATTATTACCTTTTTGTAAAAGGATTTGAGACTGACGGAGAATTTCTTTCGCCCGATCCCCTTCCGGAACTGAAAATGGAAGTCTACGGCGACAGCGTATGCGCCGGAGAGGTTTCCGAAGCCGTTGACTATGTGGGCAAGAGCGATCCGGAAAACCATAACAGCGTTTATGACAACGCATGGCACAGCTTTGTAATGCAGACCGCAAGAAACCTCAACGCACAGATACATAATATTGCGCAAGGCGGTATAGCTCTTTTCGACGGCACGGGATATTTCCATTATCCCGACACTATCGGTCTTGAAAGCGTTTACGACAAGACCTGCTATTTCCCCGAAGCCGGAGCGCCGACCAAATGGGATTTTTCAAGATATATCCCCGATATAGTCGTTATTGCGATCGGTCAGAACGATCAGCATAATGCAGTTACCCAGACTAACGACCGAGATATTTCCAATCCGGAATACAGAGCAAAGTGGAAAAGCGCATACATTGCCATTGTAAAAGACCTTAACGAGCATTACAAAACGGCAAAATTTGTCCTTACAACTACCGTTCTTATGCATGATCCCGACTGGGACAATGCCATAGAAGAAATAAAGGACGAGCTCAACGGTATTGGCATAAAAACATTTCACAATATGTTCAGCAGGAACGGCGCTGCGACCCCCGGTCATCCGAGAATACCGGAGCACGACGAAATGGCACGCGAACTTACAGATTTTATCCGCAAAAATGTTCTTTGAAAATACATGAAAAAACCGTCCGTGAAATTCACGGACGGTTTTATTTTTGATGTTATCTGTAAAGTCCTCTGTTTACATAGCTGGTATGAAGTATTTCGTGAGCCTTGTGACTGCCCGGCTTCTCGAAAAATTCATTGTAGAGAGCCTGTATAGCAGGATTTTCATGTGAACGTCTGTGTTCCATTGCTTTATCCTGATCGTACAGAGCCTTAGCACGGATACCTCTTACGTCCTCAAAGTTGCGTACAGCAGCAGGTACCTGAGGCTGACCGCCGCCGTTTACGCAGCCGCCGGGACAAGCCATGATCTCGATAAAGGTGTAATCTGCTTCGCCGCTCTGGACCTTTTTAAGAAGTTCAGCAGCGTTTGCAGTTCCGGAAGCAACTGCAACCTTGATGTCAAGGTCGCCGACTTTATAGGAAGCTTCCTTGATACCCTGTGTGCCGCGGACTTCGGTAAAGTCGATATTTCCTGCTTCTTCGCCTGTAATGAACTTGACAGCTGTACGGAGAGCAGCTTCCATAACACCGCCTGTTGCGCCGAAGATAACTCCTGCGCCTGTGGAAATTCCAAGAGGTTCGTCAAACTTCTCGTCGGGAAGCTCGGTGAACTTGATACCGCATCTCTTGATGAGACGTGCAAGCTCTCTTGTTGTAATAGAGATATCAACATCGGGAACGCCGGCAGCGTTCTGATCGTCTCTGCCTATCTCAAATTTCTTGGCTGTGCAGGGCATTACTGCAACGACTACCATATCCTTAGGATCAATATTCAGCTTCTGAGCATAGTAAGTCTTTGCCGTTGCGCCGAACATCTGCATAGGAGACTTGCAGGAAGAAAGGTTCTCTATCATATCGGGGAAATAATGCTCGCAGTATTTTACCCAACCGGGTGAGCAGGAAGTTATCATCGGGAGCTTTCCGCCGTTCTTAACGCGCTCAACAAGCTCTGTAGCTTCTTCCATTATGGTAAGATCTGCGCCGAAGTCGGTATCAAATACCTTGTCAAAGCCGATCCTTCTGAGAGCGGCAGCCATTTTGCCTTCAACGTTAGTTCCCATAGGATAGCCGAACTCTTCGCCGAGACCTGCGCGAACTGCCGGAGCTGTCTGAACGATAACGAATTTCTTTTCGTCTGCAATAGCTTCCAGTACCTTGGAGGTATCGTCCTTTTCGGTGATAGCACCAACGGGACATACGGAAATACACTGACCGCAGGAGATACAGCTTGTTTCGCCGAGACCAAGCTCAAATGCGGAACTGATGTGGGTCTTGAAGCCTCTCTCGTTTGCGCCGATAACGCCAACGCCCTGATTTGCGCTGCACACTGCAACACAGCGGCGGCAAAGAACGCACTTGTTGTTATCTCTTATCATATGAGCAGCGGAATAATCTACCTCGTAAGGGATATTCTCGCCGTCATATTTGCACTCGTCCTCAATGCCGAAGTCGTGGCACATCTTTTTAAGTTCGCAGTTCTCGCTTCTTACGCAGGAAGTACACTTCTTTTCATGCGTTGAAAGAATGAGCTGGAGAGTTTTCTTTCTGGATTCCAGAACCTTTGGTGTATTTGTGAATATCTGCATACCCTCTGAGATCGGGTAAACGCAGGAAGCTACCATTCTCTTGCCTCTGCCTTCATCGGCTTCGACGATACAGATACGGCAGGCGCCGATCTCGTTTATATCCTTGAGGTAGCAGAGTGTGGGGATATCTACATTTGCAAGGCGCGCAGCCTGAAGGATAGTCGTACCCTTAGGCGCGGAAACATCAACGCCGTTGACTTTTACATTGATCATATCCATCTGTTCAATTCCTCCTTGGCTTACTTCTTTGAAATTGCGCCGAACTTACACTTCTCAATGCAAGCGCCGCACTTCAAGCACTTATCCTTGTTGATAACATGAGGATTTTTAACTGTTCCTTCGATAGCGCCTCCGGGACATACTCTTGCGCAGGCTGTACAGCCCTTGCACTTAGCAGGATCGATCTCATAGCTGAGCAGGTCTTTGCAGACGCCGGCAGGACACTTCTTATCAACAACATGAGCGATATATTCGTCACGGAAATATTTAAGAGTTGAAAGAACAGGGTTAGGAGCAGTCTGACCGAGACCGCAGAGAGAGTTCGCCTTGATGTAGTAGCAGAGCTCTTCCATCTTGTCGATATCTTCAAGAGTACCCTGACCCTTTGTGATCTTTGTGAGTATTTCAAGCAGTCTCTTTGTACCTACGCGGCAGGGAGTACATTTACCGCAGGATTCATCTACCGTAAATTCAAGGAAGAATTTAGCGATATCTACCATACAGTTGTCCTCGTCCATAACGATAAGTCCGCCGGAGCCCATCATAGAGCCGATAGCGATAAGGTTATCGTAGTCGATCTGAACGTCAAAATGTTCAGCAGGGATACATCCGCCGGAAGGACCGCCTGTCTGAGCAGCCTTGAATTTCTTGCCCTTGGGGATACCGCCGCCGATCTCCTCAACGACTTCACGGAGGGTAGTTCCCATAGGAACTTCTACCAGACCTGTGTTATTGATCTTTCCGCCGAGAGCAAATACCTTTGTACCCTTGGATTTTTCAGTACCCATATCAGCGAACCACTTAGGACCGTTGAGAATGATCCTCGGAACGTTTGCATAGGTCTCAACGTTGTTAAGGATAGAGGGCTTGCCGTACAGACCCTTTTCAGCAGGGAACGGAGGACGCGGGCGAGGCTCGCCGCGGTTTCCTTCGATAGATGTCATAAGAGCAGTTTCCTCACCGCAAACGAATGCGCCTGCGCCGAGACGGAGCTCAATGTCAAAATCAAAGCCCGTGCCGAAGATGTCCTTGCCAAGCAGACCGTAATCTCTTGCCTGTCCGATAGCAATTTCAAGACGGTGGATAGCGATAGGATATTCAGCTCTTACATATATGTAGCCCTGATTTGCACCGATAGCATATCCTGCAATAGCCATAGCTTCAAGAACAACGTGCGGGTCGCCTTCCAGAACGGAACGGTCCATGAATGCGCCCGGGTCGCCTTCGTCGGCGTTGCAGCAGACATATTTCTGATCTGCGTCGGGAACGATATTTCTTGCCAGCTTCCACTTCTGTCCGGTGGGGAAGCCTGCGCCGCCTCTTCCGCGGAGACCGGAATCAAGGATAGTCTGGATAACTTCTTCGGGAGACATTTCCTTCAGGACTTTTTCCAGAGCCTTGTAGCCGTCTGTTCCAAGATATTCGTCGATATTTTCAGGATCTATATTACCGCAGTTCCTGAGAGCAACGCGGTGCTGTTTCTTATAGAAATTGGTCTCGTGGAGCGACTTTATGCTGCCGTCCTCCATAACGGTCTCCTGATAGAGATATTTCTTAACGATATTTCCGTTTTTGAGGTGTTCGGCAACGATCTCTTCGATCTCCTCTTCCTTGACCATAGAATAGAATGAACCTTCGGGGTAAACGATCATAATAGGTCCGAGGGCGCAGAGTCCGAAGCAGCCTGTTCTTACTACCTCGACCTTGTCCTCAATGCCGTTCTTTTTGATCTCTTCGTGCAGTTTGTCGATTATCTTAGCGCTTCCGGACGAGGTACAGCCTGTACCGCCGC
This sequence comes from uncultured Clostridia bacterium, assembly GCA_947627905.1. Taxonomy (GTDB): domain Bacteria; phylum Bacillota; class Clostridia; order Oscillospirales; family Ruminococcaceae; genus RGIG8773. The sequence goes on along the minus strand of CANQXX010000017.1, from coordinate 1,675 downwards.
ACACCAGAACGTGACGCTTGGTGATAGTACCGTTTGCATTTTTCTCATCGCGGATACCGAGCTTCTCTTTCATGCTGTCGCCTATTGCAATAAGCTCTTCCAGTGATTTTTTCATTGGTATTTTCCTCCTTGAGTATTTTTATTTTAGGTTTCCCCCTTTTCCGGATACGGATATGTCCGGAACAGCGGTCATTTATGGGGGATCATACGGATATTATTCGTATTTTGAAAGTATCTTTTCAACGTCGTCAACGGTAAGTCTGCCGAAAACGTCGTCGTTGACGGTAAGTACCGGAGCAAGTCCGCACGCGCCTATGCAGCGGCAAGCCTCAAGGGAGAATTTTCCGTCAGGAGTGCAGCCTCCGCCTTCGATGCCCAGCTTTTCGATAAGCTTGTTATAGATGTCGCCGCTTCCTTTAACATAGCAGGCAGTTCCGAGACAGACTGAAATTCTGTACTTGCCCTTAGGATTGAGAGCGAACTGTGCGTAGAATGTAACGATGCCGTAAATTTTTTCAAGCGGATAGCCTGTTTCGGCAGCGATGATCTTCTGCACTTCGATAGGAAGATAGCCGTAAACTTCCTGAGCCTGCTGAAGTATAGGCATCAGGCAGCCCTTTTCTTCCTTATGCCTGGCAATTATTTCGCGAAGCTTTTTTTCCTGTTCGGGAGTACCGGCGAAAGGAACGGATGAAATTGTAGAACCCATTATAGAACCTCCTCAAAAAATTATGCTGACCAAGCTGCGCCTGCCGTATGCAGCCTGCTTTAAAAGCCGTTTGCACACGGTATGCAGTCATATAAACATTATAGCATACATTCCGACAAAATGCTATAAAAATTTATCACAGACGTTCAACAATTTTGTTGTGCATTTCTCACAAAACAGCTTTTATTCAATTCCATTTTCCTCAAAAATATGATATACTTTATGTATTGTGCATTTATACCGGAAGATAAGGACAAGTTCCCGTCCGGTATATGGATAAATATATTCCTGCCGCGGGCAGGATATTACTGCACAGAAAAAATCCCGTATACCGACAGACGAAAAAGAAAATTTTTCCTGAAATGTAAACATATCCATATATTTTTTTACGGAGGAAAATATAATGTCCGACTTTTCCATAGCAATTATAGGCGGCGGCCCGGCCGGAGCAACTCTGGCAAGACTTATAGATGTAAGCATTTCATATGGAGACCCAAGCCTAAAGCAGCTATTTTTCAATATATAATTGCATTTATAACAATATCGTAGTTGAAAAATTGGAGGTAACCCATATGTTAGCTATACCTGAATTAGGAATGCCACAAAGCCAAACGGTAACTACCGTGTACAATGGCAAGCGTAAGGTCTGGATGGACAACGAACAGGCAAAGGCGTATTTCCTTGAACTCATGATGTCCACTGACGGCGAGGAGCATGAACGTGCTGAATGCGTTTATATTCAGCTCTTGCATGGACTTGACGAGTGCAGTGATGAGGACGAATAAACAAAGAAAAGAGCGAGTTGTCAAAGAATGAAATGACAACTCGCTTTGTTTATGTTTGAGAAAGATCGTATTTAAGCAAATCCAAATGATTCTACCGATAGTACTCAGCAGGTATCGGCTCGTGGGAGATGCAAAGGTCTCTGTCAGCTTTTGCCCATATTATTTGTGCCGTATCCGTCAT
>CANQXX010000016.1 GCA_947627905.1 uncultured Clostridia bacterium | reverse complement strand
AGTCTTTTTATGCTGAAACTATGTGTATTATTTCAAATTTGCATACTCTTCTTCGCAGATTTTAGCCTATGTGGACAGGTTCTTAGAAAATAAAAAAGAGAAGATAGGCGTTAAATGCTTATCTTCTCTTTTAAGTTTTCAGATCACAAATTTTAAATATATGCTTTCACCTGCCGATAATATTTATCCTGCATTTCTTTGAAAAATTCCAGCAGCATATCATATTTTCCCTCAGTCTGTGCGGTATGAAGAGCATGAAAATATTTATGTTTATCTTCGTTATAGATAATAACAGGGACGATATTGTTGTCAAGACTCTGCTTAAAAATTATTGCACGTCCCGTTCTTCCGTTTCCGTCCTGAAACGGGTGGATATTTTCATATTCGGCATGAAACATAGCAATATGCAGCAGGCTTTTTTTACTTGAATTATATCTGTCTGTAAGATCTCGTATTCTTTGTGGAACATTTTCCGGACGTTCTGTTATTACATCAGAAACTTGGTTTGCACGGTTTTTAAATTCGCCTATGAGATAACCGTTTGCACGATCCTCAAAAACGCCCGATTTGAGCTGATAATGAAAAGTTTTTATCATTTCTGACGTTAATGGTTTATCAAGATTTTTAAGTATCTCATTAAACATCTTAAAGTGTCCTGTCATTTCTTCAACATCTTTAGTCCTGAAAGCATGATCTCGTTCAGGCGTTATCGTACCATTGTCAAATAAGTAAGATGTTTGCTCAATTGTAAGAGTACTGCCTTCAATTTTATTTGAGTTATATGCCATACATTTTTGCGTGAACGCATATATACCATTTTTAGCATTCGCATTAAATTCCTCAATTATCTTCGCTTTTAATAGTTTTGTAAATTGTTTCATAGAGGTTACCTTTCGATGTCCTTTGATCTTATATATTCCTGAAATTCACGTTCCAGAGTTTTGTAAATTTCAAGAAACGGCTCGTTTTTTGCCGGATCTTCGACAGATATGGATATCATGTTTTGACGTAATGATATATCGTAATTCAAAAAATCAACGTCAATCGAATATTCCTCGTTCTCAACACAAAGGATCGCTTCATCATTATCACATATACTTAATTGTATTTCATCATTGAATTTATTTTTAATAATATCGTAAAAACCGTATAAAAGACCTTTGGCATATTCAAATTTCTTTTTTCTTTCTTCTGCTTCAGCTGCTTGCGGCGAAAAGAATACATCTTTTGTATAAAGTATTTCCTTGGACAGAATAGCCGAAGCCTGACGATGTACTATTTCTTCCAAGCGTTTCACGCGTTCCGACGGAAAAACATCATCTCCGTGAAAAGAAAATGAAAAATCTTTCAGATCTTTTACACGATCTTTTATAACATCATTCAACGCAGCTTGTCCCATATGCGTAAAATCATCGCCTAATTTAATATCACATTTGTAAATAACATTGCCTATATCTTTTAATTTTTCAAGTGATGTATACGGAAACAACGATATGTTCATATCAAATATAGGCGCCATACCCACGATCTCAAGAGTATCGTTATCAAACAATACTCCATAGTTGCCTGAATGTCTGTCCTGATTAAAGCACAATGAATCAATTACAAGCATTTCCCTAAATTGTTGTTCCGAACCAATGCTTTCAAAATAGTCAAGAATATTTTGAAAGTTATTATTTAACGTTGCGCATACAGTATAAAATGGCGCAAAACCATATTTTTCGTTTGTAAACAAATTGCATTTTTAAGCATTACAGCCGTAGATCGCGGACATATTGTATTTGACTGTATTATTTGGACTTATTATATTTGCTATTTCGGAAGATAATATTTCGCAGTACGGCTCATATCCGCTGCCAAATTCACCGCCTCTTTTGTAGATATAAATATCCGAGCCGTATTGACCCATTTGATCTTCTCTGCGGAAACATTTTCTGAAAGAACTTTCACATGCAAGTTCAGGGGAAATATATGCAAAAGCGGTATCCGGTATTCCGCTGCCGTCAAAAGAAAGTTTTGATATATTATCATTAAATTGATTCTGATACAAATAAATTTTTTCCCATGTTATACTTTCTTCTTCTGATCTCACCCAGAACGTATCATTTATCGAAGCTGCATGAGTAAGTTTGAGAAAAACCGAGTTATTATCGCAGCCAATTTGAGACATTATTCCCTCTAAATGAGCATTGTGCTTTGAACTTTTTCGGTTTTCGAGCCATGAATTGATATCTTGAAAGCCAATAGGCAATTGATCGAATGTTTCCAAAAGTTTAAGATATAAATTATCTGAAAATACATTAGGCGGTTCTGCTTTGAAAGCCGCAACAGGCTTGTTTTTATTCATAAGGTAATAATACATACGTCAGCACTCCTTTTGGAATTAATACGAATAAAACAAAAAGCGAACGTCTGCAAAACGTTCGCTTGAATTTAAATGATACGTTTCGTCAGATACTTAAATGTCAATTTTTCCACTGTTGCTGCTATTATTATATCATTTGAAAAATCATTTGTCAAGCAATTTTGAAGAATTTTTATGCCATAATTTAATTGTAGAAATGCGTTATAAATTAAAAAATATTGTCGGGATTTGCCGAAAAAAAGCGAAAAAAAGTTGTTGACAAGCCGACAATTATGTGATACAATAATCATAAACAGTAAAGTTTCTTTGACAGCAGAAGTTTTATGCAAACTCTGCGTCGTTATCTGCAATCACGGCGTACAAAAAATAAATGCAAACACGATACAAACACAAATATGCAAGGCGTATGGCGTTTGGAAATATCCGGTCAAACTTTATCGTTTGCCGGATATTTTTCTATGTGCTGAATAAATTTGTCGAATTTCGTTATATATGTAGAATTTATCATATAATTTGTTATATAAGCAAATTAAACCGTTAAGTTTATCTTTATTGAACTATTTTAACATAGCAAAAAAATCTGCTGACTTCCCTATTCAGAAAATCAGCAGATCATTGCTTATTATATTAATGAAAACTTTACTACAGAAATTGAAAAAACAAACTCACCTTTATCAGCAGGAAAAATAAAGTCGACTTCCGGAAGGAATTATGAATTTTCTCATAACACGCATTTTCCTCCGACTTGCAAATCAATTACCAAAATATTTCATTTGAAACCTTTAACAGATTTGTGCTTTTGATTTTATGCATTGTTACGAATTTTCTATAACTTGCCTACTTTTACTTGACACATACATACCGCTAAATTGTCATTGACATTTTTATTCCGCTATGGTATAATATTATCAGAGAATGGAGATGATAGCTATGCGGATTTATCTTGATAACTGTTGCTATAATCATCCCTACGGCGATCATCACAGCTTCGCATATCTCTTGAAGCACAGGCAAAGATGTACATACAGAACATGATCCGTAACGATGAACTGAAGCTTGTGACTTCTTTTATGCTCATTTTCGAAAACTCAAAAAACCGTATTGAAGAAAAGCGTAACGCTATCGCTTCATTTATGGAAAGCTATTCATCTGTGTATGTCAGTAGCGAATGGCGTGAAAAGGCAGATGTAATAGCAAATGAGATCATGGCTACCGGTGTTAAGTCTGCCGATGCTCTGCATGCCGCTTGTGCTATTCTTGCACACTGCGATTATATGCTGACTACTGATGACCGTTTGTTAAAGTATAAGAGCGATAAGATCAAAGTTGTCAATCCAACTGAATTTATTATGATATTAGGAGTGACTGAAGATGATGAATAAAAACATTACTACTGCTGAGATAGTTGAGCGTGGATATGGCTGTCTGTTTGAACATCTCGGTACGATTGAAACTGAGCGTTTCATTTCCTATATCTTGAGTGAACGATTTGATTACACAAAATGGCGCAAAGAGTATTTCGGCAAGGCAAGTGTTGAGGAATTATCGTCTGCTGCAGCCGATTACGAAAAAGCCCATCCGTTCAATCCCAAGAAACCTCAACTTCCAATCGAATAATGCACAAACTTGTTTGTTATAAAAGCTGTGTGAGCGTTCCCTGAACAGCTCCCAATTTCCGATGAAACCCGGAACTTTGAAAATATACTTGATATACCCATTGAATTGTGCCGATCGGGTAGCATTGAAATTCAAGATGCGTAAAAAATCTGCTGACTTCCCTATTCAGAAAATCAGCAGATCATGGTTTAATATATTAGCAGAAGCATTCATAAGTCTGTCCTTTATTTGTCCTTTAAAGATATGAAAAGTTACTGTAAATTTTGACACAGTACAATATTTTAAGGATTTGCAAACTGCGTAGAATAGGGATTTTTTCAAAGTTACATCAAATTAAAAAATGTACTAAAAATAATTCAAGTCCCCTATGCTCCACCAAGAGAAAATCCCATAGATACGCCGTTTGAGGACCTCTCGGGCGGCGTTTTCTTTTTATTTTGGCTGTATAGCAGCAAAAACGGCGTACAGCCGTTAAGGCGTGCCGCCGTAAAGAGACGTATAAAAGAAATCAAAACTTCCTGCTTCGGTCTGAAGACAGGTCTCCAAAACCTTTGCAAATATTTTAAGTTTGTTTTTCATGTCGTCCTTATTATGAGGGAATGTAGCGTCATCAAGGAAGTATGCAAGCATTATCACTATCATTTCTGCGCTTTCCTTGGGCGTGTCGGTCTTGACAGAGCCCTCCCGTATGCCTTGAGCAAGGATATCCGCAAGAACGGGAGATATTTCCTGAACGGCAACGTTTTTCATTTTGCTCTGAAGTATCATATCATTATTGAGATTAAGGGTAATGAGTATATTCTTTTCATTTTCTCCGAAATCTCTTTTTATAACGCTCCGGAAAAGGTTTTCTATTTTTTCGGGCGCCGAGGCTTCTTTCCGTGAGCGCACGCTGTCAAAATATTCCCGTATCGCTCTTCGGTAGCTCTGGTCTATGAGCATATAGAGTATGTCGTCTTTGCTTTTAAAGTAGTAATATATGCTCCCCTTGCCTATCCCGGCTTGTTTTGCTATAGAATCCACGGATATCTCCGTATACGGAGTAGAAGCCATAAGCTGCTCCATTGCTCCGAGGATAAGTTCTTTTTTATCTTTTTTCATAAATAAAACCCCTGTTATCAAACATAAAGGACGTTTATGAACGTCCTTTTTTATTTCGCCATATCAGCGGACATCTGCATGAATTTTATAAAATCATTTTCGGGGATCGGCTTTGAAAAATAATAGCCTTGGATATACTCACAGTCAAGCGCGGAAAACTTCTTTACAAGATGCTCTGTCTCGACCCCCTCAACTACGATGTGCATATCCATATCCTTCAGCATTTTTATAGTATTCTGCAAAACTATCCACATTTTGGGATTGTCCTCTTCGCCCACAAAGGACTTGTCAAGTTTGACTATCTTCAGCGGCAGCGACGCAACGCTTTTTATGTTGGAATATCCCGTTCCGTAATCATCGAGCGAAAAACTTATTCCTGCGCTTATCAGCTTTTCGATATTAGCCATAAGGATATTCTGCGCGTAATTTGCAGCTGTTTCGGTTATCTCAAGATTTATCCTTTCCGGCGGAACGCGGAAACGCTTCATTATATCCAGTACCTTATCTGCAAGATCAGTCTGCATACACTGAGCAACGGAAAGATTTATCTCGATATATTCAAGCCCGAGCCTGCCGAAATCCGGACCGGAAATGAACCGGCAGACCTCTTCAAAAACATAATCGCCTATTTTGTGTATAGCTCCGCTCTTTTCTGCGGCTGCAATAAACAGATCAGGCGGTATAAAACCGTATTTTTCATCATTAAGACGAAGCAGAGCTTCCGCTGAAATAAATTTCTTCTTTTCGACAGAATATATCGGCTGATAATAGACCTCAAATTTTTTGTTTGCAAGAGCCGCATCTATTATACTGTCCAGCTCGTTTGAAAGCTGGAAACGGTTTTTGCCTGCTATTTCCGATGTTCTCAGAACACGTCCCGAATATGGGTTCATAATATGAAAATCATTTCCGAATGACATAAGCGATTTAAAATCCGAAATATCCTCCGGACATCTTGCTATGCAGACATAGGCTATCAGGTTTATTTCCAGATTGTTTACGATCATGCTCATTTTCAGAGCGCTGTTTATCTTTTCGGCAGCTTTTTCTATCTTGGAACGGTTTGCTTCGTTGACAACAAAGCGGAACCGCCCTCTGTCGAGATAATAAATATCCGCATGGGCTCTGACTTCCTTGTTTATCTCTTTCAGCTTGTCGGCTGTCTTTACGAGTATATCATTGCTTGCGTCATATCCCAGCAATCCGAAAAGATTTACATAATTCGCTATATTGAGAAGTATCACGCTTACATGCTTATCATTATAGAAATTCCGCTTCATATCCGTTGTATAGGCGGAATATTTGTTTAGCCCTGTAAGATGATCTATTATTTCCTCCGGTCTTTGAACGGTTATCGTCACCAACAGTACGGTAATGGCAGTAAAAAACATTTCTATCAGCATTTCCGGATAGATCATCTGTATTATTATCGCCGCAAGCTGAATTGGGACTATCAGCAGCAGCGCAGTGAATTTTCCCCTGCTGAAAAGCTCCTTGTGGATAATGGTGTAGATAAGTCCCACCGCCATAAACAAAAAGGCAACAAAGTAAAAAACAAAGAAAAGCCTGCCCCTTACATAATGCTTGTTCTCGTCAAAATAAAACATCTGATGAGTAAAAGGATTTATTATAAGAAGCACGATAAGACAGCAATACGGTATCATACTGCCTATTCTGATAAGATTTCTGTTTTTTATCTTGTGCCATGTATCGGTAAGTGAAATAAGATAAAGCAAAAAGCAAAACGTAGTAAAATTTCGGAGCAGCAGATATCCCGTATGCGCGATATACCGCACCGCATCGTTACACAGGCTCGGATCGCGGTCACAGGCAATGCAAAGGATATCAAACAGCAGCGCGGCAAAGCTCACCAGAGTAAACGCCATAAAAAAATGTCCCTGAACGCCGCGAGCCATTTTCCTCGAAATAATAGAAAATATAAGAAAAACCATAAGAATAAGGGCACATATATCAAACGCAAATGTCTGCATATACTTATTACTCCTAACACTATTCCGGGCAAACGTAAAATTTTTATAGTTTTCTATTTTAAATTATAACACATTTTATATAAAAAAGCGACTGTTTTTTAGAAAATTATATGAATTTTTTGTAAATATAATTTTTTGTCGGTCCAAAAGTCAAAAATAAGACGCTCCGGTGAAAGCCGGAGCGCTCCGATCTGTAAATATCAATTAAAATAAGTGTTGGGAGATAATAGCTGAGATATTAAAACGATCTGTTTGTCAAAAGTCAACCTTTGGTTGTTTTAATAAAAACATAGATCTATTCCTCAGCAGCAGCTTTTATCTCGCCGAGAGAAGCGGATATACTTTCCATATCGGCAAGGCACTGATCTATAATGCTTCTTGTGCGGCTGACCTGTGCGTCCATATCCTTTGAATAAGCGCCTATTTTCTGCATGGCTTTTTCAATAAGGTCTGCTGAGCGTTTGCTGGTCTCCGCAAGACTTCTTACTTCCTGAGCGATCACGCCGAAGCCTTTTCCGCTTTCCTTTGCCCTTGAGGCTTCTATTGAAGCGTTGAAACCGAGTATTTTTGTGTTAAGGGCAATATTCTGTATGACCTTTACCGTGCCTGTGGTAGCTGATACCTCAGAAGCGGAGCCTCCTGCAACGCGGTCTATATTTTCAAAAGCGTCGGAAAGCTCCTTTATTTTTTCGGCGGTCCTGATAATTGCAAGCTCGGTTTCGCCGATCTTTTTCATTATAGACTGATTTATTTCAGAAACTCCGTTTTTTGACTGATTTGCAGAATAGCAGTTGTAAGCCGTCTGTGAAAGGACTTTCGATATAGTGAACATGAAATCGGCGGCAGCGTCGATCTGCTTTTTATCTACTATCCTCACTTTTTTCAGAGCGGCTATGTATTCATCGGGATCAGCGCCTATTTCAACGGCTATACGGCGGAAATTTTCCTCGTCCGGTTCTTCGGTAAGCACCTGACCTCCCACAAAGGAGCCGAGGAGCTTTCCGTTTAAAAGTATCGGCGCGGCAAAATCCACAAGCCCTGCATGGCAGAAGTAAGCCGAAGCACAGCCTGAACGCATTGCCTGTTCACCGCCTGCTTTGTTGCATTCCTCACATTTTGACCTGCCCGAATGGGAACTGCGGGTATAATTCATGCAGAAATCGGTGAAGTTGCTTTCCCTTGTGATCGGATCGCCGTTTTCATCGGTTATAAGAGCCGCCATGCCGGTAAGATCGGCAAAGCCGTCCTGTATTTCCTGAAGCGTAGCTATATCTATAAGATCGGTGAGCTTTATATCCTGCATAACAAACGAGTCCTTTCGTTTTAATATATCGGCGCTGATGTTCTTATTTTAAGGATACACTATTTATGCTCATTTGTCAAGAAAAAAGTATTTGTCCGCTGAAATATCGGTATATCTGCCGGAGTTTTCAGCGGGGCAGATGTTTTTTTTTTGCTTTTCCGGCAGCGGAAAACCCGAAAGAGCCCAGCTTTCTTCCAAGAGAAAAATATTCCCCGTGAGAATATGCCATAAGCCCTGCCTGCTGAAGATTTATTTTTCCCTTGCTGTCGATGTATCTTCCGTCCACACTGACTGAAACGATCTCCGATATGAACATATCGTGAGTACCAAACGGTACTATTTCTTTCACTTTACATTCCAATGAAAGAGGACTTTCCGAAATTACCGGCGCTCCTACAACGAATGCAGGCTCGGTATGCAGACCGCATTTCTTTATTTTATCGGTGTTCCTGCCGCTTTTCATTCCGCATAGATCTGCTTCACGCGCCATTTTTGAGGTAGTCAGGTTAATAACAAATTCTCCGGCTTCCTTTATGATATTGTATGAATATCTCGACGGGCGGACGGAAATATACGTTAAAGCCGGATGAGTGCAGATGATCCCTGTCCACGCGACTGTAAGAACATTGGCTTTTTCCATCGTTCCGCAGGAGACCATTACCGCCGGCAGCGGAGAAAGGAGCGTTCCGGGAGCAAGTTTTTTCCGTTCATATCGTAAATCCGGTGAAATATTTTCCGACATAATATCCTCCTGAAAGCATTGACGGCGCAGCATTATCAATACTGCGCCGCTTCTGTTTTTAATTATCAGCCAAGGGTCACAAAGATCTCATTTTCGGCTTTCAGTTTATCTGCCGGGATAAGATTTCCTTCAAGTTTTTCACCGTTCAGAAGAATGGAGGAAACTCCGCTTTCCTTGTGTGACGGATTATTGAAGGTCATAAACAGCCTTTTGCCTCTGAATGTTTTTTCTACAGTGTAAGTTGACCAATCGGAAGGAATTGCAGGATCAACTACAAGACCGTCGGCGTTGGGCCTCATTCCGAGGATACCCTCAACACAGCCTACCATTACGGTGGAAGCCGTTCCGGTCAGCCAGTGAACGTGTGAACGTCCTTCAAAGGGCGAACGTGTGGATTCGGTGAACTGTCCGTGAGCGTAAGGCTCTATAACACGGATCTCAGCCTTGTCGTTCATAGCCGCAGGAGAAGATTCCATAAAGTATTCAAAAGCCCTGTTGCCGTGTCCGAGAAGCGATTCCGCAAGTATAGCCCAACCCTGTGACTGAGAGAATATACCGCCGTTTTCCTTTGTATCGGGGTTGAAAATGTGCATGAGCGCACCGTCAAAGAAGTGGTCAACATAAGGCGGTTCAAGCAGCTTTACGCCGTAAGGAGTGTTGAGTATCTCATGAACGGAGTCCATGGACTTGTCACCCTGCTCCTTGGAAGCAAAACCGGAGATAACGCCCCAGCTCTGAGGATTGAGCCACATATTTGCTTCCGGATCATTCTTTGCGCCGACTATAACGCCGTCCTCACGGATACCTCTGATCCAGCGGTCCTCGTCCCAGCATTTTGCAAGAGACGCGCCCAGCTTGCCCTGAACTTCTTCGATATATTTAACGTATTCCGTATCGTTTTTCTTTTCAGCATAGCCCTTGATAACGGTCATTGCATAATAAAGCTGGAAAGCAACAAACGTGGATTCGCCCTTTTTGCCCATTCTCAGGCAGTCGTTCCAGTCGGCATGCAGACCGGCAGGCATATCGTGATCGCCAAGGTGCTTCATTGAGAAGTCTATTGCTCTCTTCAGGTGATCGTAGACCGTTCCCTCACCGCCGTTGGAGTATGGTATAACTTCATCAAGGAATGCAGTATTGCCGCTTTCGCCTATGTACTTGAATATAGTCGGGAACAGCCAGAGAGCGTCGTCTGCGCGGTAAGAGGGGTGACCTGTTTCCTTTGCGTAATCGGAATTGGGATTGTCCTCTTCGGGAGCGTTTTCATGACCCGCATTGTGGTCAAACTTTACAAGCGGCAGTCCTGCGCCGTTATCCACCTGTGCGGAAAGCATAAATCTGATCTTGTCCCCTGCCATTTCGGGATCAAGGTGAATGATACCCTGTATATCCTGAACGGTGTCGCGGTAGCCGTAGCCGTTTCTCAGACCGCAGTAGATGAACGAAGCGGCTCTTGACCAGATGAATGTTATAAAGCACTGATAAGCGTTCCATACGTTTATCATGTTGTTAAATTCTGCGCTCGGAGTATTTATCTGGAAGTTTGAGAGCTTGCCGTGCCAGTAATTTTTCAGTTCTTTTATCTCGGCATCGACTTTGCCGGGAGTTTTGTATTCATTGAGTATCTCGGCAGCTTCGGCGCTGTTTCTCTGACCTACTATATAAACAAGCTCGATAGTTCCTCCTGCGCCGAGCGTAACGGCAGTCTGGAGCGCGCCGCAGGCGTTGGCGTTGTAGTTGAGCACATTGTCGCAGCGTCCGCTTTCAACGGCGATAGGATTTGCCATAGTGCGGTAAGAACCGATAAAGTGGTTCAGATCGCCGTTATATCCGCAGACATCCGAGCCTACCATTCCGAAAAAGCGCTCGCGGTGGTTGGAGCCTGTTGCGTCCTTGCCGCTGTTTTCGTTGATATGCTGGATTATCCTGTTTTCTTCAAAAGTGGTCCTTGTGATGAACTGGGTATACTGAAGATTTACCTGATCCTGCTCATAGTTGTTATCGTTTGTAAACTCACAGAAGCCGTAAACCGAAAGTTTTCTCGGCTTATCCGAAAGGTTTGTGATAACTGCTCTCCATACCTCGTATGTCTTGCCCTGAGGAACATAATATGTAACCTCGGACTTTACCTGAGCATATTCGGCGGAGATAACGGTATAAGCGGTGCCGTGGCGGCATTCGCTCTTATACTGATCGAGAGGCTTTCCTACCGGCTGCCATGAAGCCGACCAGTAATCAGCGGTATCGTTGTCGCGGATATAGATAAATCTTCCGGGGAGAGAAAGATTTGTATTGAAGCGGTAACGGAGTATACGTCCGTTTGCGCCGGATTTTACAAAGCTGTATCCTTCCGCATTATTCGAGATCATTGCGCCGTATTCCGGCGAACCGAGGTAATTTGCCCAGGGAGCGGGGGTATCGGGTTTAGTAATGACATATTCCTTTTTTTCAAGATCAAAATGTCCGTAGTTCATTGAACACACTCCTTCTTTCAATAAAAAGCCGGACCTTTCCGGCACAGCATATGATATTAACATTTTACCATTATTGCTGTGATTTTTCAAGGGGTTATCAAAAAAATTCACAAATTTTAAACGTTTTCGGAGGTAAAATTTCTGCAAAATGCTCAAACTTTTATTACGGGTATATGGGGGAGCGTGCGGATACTTCCCGGCTGAAATTTCCTTTGATGAATAACAGCCGTTTATATGTCAATAATTTTCAACAAGCATATTCATATGCTGAATGGTAAATTTGTTAAAATTACAAAAAAATACTTTACTTAACGGGAGAAGTGGTGTATAATATTTATGAACACATTTAACTTTGCGCCGGCTTTTCTTGAAAAACAAGATCATGACGGTGGGTATTCTGCGAAGGGACGAGGTAAATTGAAGGTCGATTTCAACAGAAAATACAATACCATAGCCGTATACTGTGTACTTACTTTTGCGGTATGCCTGCTGCTTGTGATACTTTTTGTGAAATTTTCAGTCGTTGCCGGTGCTGTAAGAGAATTTTTCCGTGTGATAGCTCCGGTCACCTGGGGTATAGTCATTGCATATCTGTGCAATCCTATAATGAAATTCGTTGAAGGAAAGCTCAAAAAGCTCGTTGACAGGAAGAAACCGCATCCCAAGCTGACAAGGTCATTAAGCGTGGCAATAAGCATTATCCTGCTGATAACCATACTGGCAGCTCTTATGGCAATAATAATAAATCAGATAATTTCCAGTATTGTGGAGATATTCTCCAGCATACCGGAATACCGGCGGCAGATAGAAGCGCTCATAACAAAATTCCTCGGCGATTATCCAAAGATAGTTTCCGCGATAGAATCACAGCTCGATACCATATACCCGAAACTTGTGGATTTTGCAAATGATATGATCCCCAAGCTGGGAGATATGTCTATAAAGCTGAAAGACAGCGCGATAGTTGTGATCGTCGCCATAAAGGACTGCGTTATAGGCTTTATAGTGGCTATATATCTGCTGTACAGCAAGGAAACGTTCCTTGCTCAGGCAAGAAAGATAGTATATGCCTTCTTCCCGAAAAATCTCAGCAGGAACATACTGCGCGTAAGTGCAAAAGCCAACAAGACCCTTTCGGGATTTCTTTCAGGAAAGCTGCTTGATTCATTTATAATAGGTCTTATCTGCTTTATAGTAATGACTATCATGCAAATGGACTTTACCGCTCTTATCAGCGTAATTATAGGCGTAACGAACATAATCCCGTTCTTCGGACCGTTTATCGGTGCGATACCGAGCGCGCTTCTCCTGCTGATGGCTGCTCCCAAGCAGGTCATACCGTTCATAATTTTCATAGTTATCCTGCAGCAGTTTGACGGAAATATCCTCGGTCCTAAGATAATAGGAGATTCCACCGGACTTACTCCGTTCTGGGTAATGTTTTCGATATTTGTAGGAGGAGGACTTTTCGGCTTTGCCGGAATGTTGTTGGGAGTTCCTGTATTTGCCGTTATATACGCGCTGTTCAGCGAAATGGTGGCATATCTGCTGAAAAAGAAAAAGCTCTCGCACCGTACAAAAGATTATCACGATCCTGACGCTGAACCTCGTCCGGCGGATAATGCAGCGAAAAATGACGCTGCGCCGCAGGAGGCTCCCGCAAACAAATAAAATACAAACATGAAAAAGGGGCGTAAGTCCCCTTTTTTATTTATCTCCTTAGAACGCAAAAAATGAAATGAAACATGAGAAACAGAGAGATTTGGAGCAAATCACAGAGAATTAAAGAGATTGAGGGATATATTTTAAAAATTCGGCAATTTGACTGTTGACTTTGGAAAAAATATCGTTTATAATTGTCAATGTTGTGTCGTACAAACGAATTTTGCCGATCCGGAGATGATCGGCGCTTCGCGGACAGACAAAAATATATCAAAAAGGAGAATTATTATGTCAACCTATATGCCTAAGGCAAACGAGATCAGCCGTAAATGGTATGTTCTTGACGCTGCGGATAAGTCTCTCGGACGCGTAGCTGCTCAGGCTGCTTCTATCCTCCGCGGAAAGAACAAGCCTACATTCGCTCCCCATGCTGACTGCGGCGACCATGTTATCATAATCAACTGCGCACAAGCTAAGCTCACCGGCAAGAAGCTGGAGAAAAAGACCTATAAGTGGCATACCGGCTGGATCGGCGGTCTCAAGGAGATCAAGTACAGCGATATGATGAAGAACGATCCCGAAAGAGCTATGATGATAGCCGTAAACGGTATGCTCCCCAACAATACACTCGGAAGAGCCGCTCTCAAGCGCCTGAGAGTTTATGCCGGCGCAGAGCACGGTCATGCGGCACAGAAGCCCGAGAATTACGAGATATAAGGAGGCAAGCATAAATGTACGAATCTAAACAGCCATATTTTTACGGCACCGGAAGAAGAAAAAGCTCCGTTGCAAGAGTAAGAGTTTATGCAGGCAGCGGAAATATCACAATAAACGGCAGAGACATCAACGACTATTTTGGTCTTGAAACTCTCAAACTCATCGTTAAGCAGCCTCTTATCCTTACCGAGACATCCGATAAGTTCGACGTTGTATGCACGGTTGCAGGCGGCGGCGTAACAGGTCAGGCAGGAGCTATCCGTCACGGACTTTCAAGAGCGCTCCTTCAGGTAAACGACGAGATGCGTCCTGTTCTCAAGAAAGCAGGCTTCCTCACTCGTGATCCGAGAATGAAGGAAAGAAAGAAATACGGTCTCAAAGCAGCCCGCCGTGCTCCTCAGTTCTCGAAGAGATAACATTTCAGATATCATTGCAATACCCATGCAGAATTTTCCGCATGGGTATTATTTTGTATGGGGCAATGTCACAGCCAATTGTAAAAAAGCGGCGTACAACCGTTAGAGTATACCGCCGTAAAAAATGCACGGTTTTTATTATTAACTGCATACAAGCCAATTACTTACACATTCATGTATATAGTCGTACCATTCTGTTTCACTCGCAGAAGTGTCAACTTTGTTTATTATCATATCCAAAAGTCTGCGGACATCTGACGATCCGGGCTGTGTCTTATAATTGTATGAGTTTTCCACCAATTTCATAAACAGATCCAAATCAAGCGGTATGATCTTGGATCTTCCGCCATAATAAGAGATATTAGTCCTATTTAATGTGAAGAAATGTGCTATTACCGCAGGATTGATATTCGGCGCTATAAACAGGCAATATGTATCTTTGCCGGAACGTTTCTTCAATTGTCCATAGTGTCTTGCGACAGGTTCTCCCTCTGTTTCGTATTGTCGTTGCCCTGATTGCAGAGTGACCTCTACGGACATTGAGTAGCCTGCATAATCGCATTCTATATCCGGCATATTGCCTTGTGCAGTGGATAAAGGCTGTCCTGAATCATCAAACTTAAAATTTCCCTTGATGTTACCGCCGTCAAGCATTGTCATTGCTCTCCATGTATTATATTCAAACATTAACGGAGCATCATAATACTCATCAGATATAATTTCATTAAAGGTATCAATTATTTCAGAATAAAGAGCATATGACTTTATTTCAACAACTTGTTCATGAATGACGGCTTCTTTATGCTTCTGAACAATATCGTCACGCAAGTCTTTGAGTTTTTCAAGTTCCATTTCACTTAATTCTCTTTTTGTGAAAGGACCTATCTTCATAAGAATATCAATGATGTTGTTCTTATCATCAGTATAAAGAACAGGTCTATCTTGAGCAAACAAATACCGCTTATATTGTTTCAAATCAGTTGTATACACAGGATCTCTATCAACATTGGCAAGAATAAAATCAACTTCTTTGATTTTATCTGGAAAAATTGAAATAGATCTATTTTTATGTGAGATCGATATTAGTCCTGTATATCTTATATATCTAAAACAAGCATCTGTGTAATCCCGCATATTGCTCTTTTTTGTAGAAATAAACTTTTTAAGGCTGTCATCTGTTGTTTCTCTTGTTTTTGTCTTACCGGATGCAATAGTTTCAGAGTATAATTCTTTTACAGTTGATGTCCATATTTCATCAACCAATTTTTTATATTTTCCGCGATATTGTTCTTTTTCTTTTCTAAACGCAAGTATCTTGCTTTTAATTGTATCAAAGTTATGATAATCTGTTAATTGCAGGGCGAATATCTTGATCTCGTCAAATGTCAAGTATTCAAGCACGCGAATTAATCTGAAGATTTCAAGGTATGGGCGCACACAAAACGTTCCCGATATATCATTATTTTCGACATGGTATGGAGACGGCAATTGAAATTTAAGAAGTTGTCTAAGAAAAACTTCTTGAGGTCTTTTCCCAAAAACTAATGCTTTTCCTGCTTCAGTCAAAGTAACAGAAGGGTGCAAGTCTACAAATCCTAATGCTTTAGGCGCTCTATTTATTCTATCTCTTGCACTGAATGCTTTATCTGAAGGTGAACCATTACCTTCAAAGAAGCTGGATCTTGCAAGTTCGTCAATAAACGCTTCTTGAGTGAATGAGTTCCATTCTTTACCTTCAAATTTTTCATGTAATAAACGAATTTCAGGTATCATTTTTTGAGGCGATCTTGGAGAAGTAGTAAAGAACAAAGCTTTATTTCTTAAAACAGCCATATATTTGCTCCTTAATAATTCTTAACAACTATGTGCATTTTATCATTGTTGAATCTGTTCTTAATATTTACAGAATAGTTTTTATAATATTCATCGAAAATATATTTACCGTATAATTCTTCTGTCAATGGGGTCTTGCCGATAATCATCAGAGCCCGACAAGGAAGGTTTTTAAAATCAGCGGCTAAACGCCGATGCTCGGTTTCATCGAAGCCGTTCATTAGATCAATGTTTCCGTAATCATTAAATACACAATCATATGGAGGGTCAAGAAAAATAAAATCATCTTCCTTTGCCATATCAAATATTCTTCTATAATCAAGATTGTACAGTTCAGCCCGCTGCAAAAGTTCACTATGCTCCGGAGTGATCAAATGAGTATTGAGGTTAGGATATCTGCCGAACGGAACATTGTATTCACCATTATTATTATATCTTATCATCCCTGAATATGCAGTTTTATTTATGAAGAAATAGATCACGCCATCTAAATATGTTCCGTCAGGATGATTGAACAATTCTCTCATATGATAATATAAATCTTCATTTGCATTTAAAACTCGTTCATCAGGTGTCATTGCTTTTAACCTGTTAAACTCAGCCTGATTACGTTCATAAACCGTTTGAATATCATCAAGTTGTGTTCTCATATCAGGATATTGATCTCTTAACTGCATATAAAAAGTCATAAGTTTTTCATTAACATCATTCAGAATGGCATTGTCCGGCTCCAAATAGAAAAAAACAGCTCCGCCGCCTAAGAAAGGCTCAATATATCTATTAAAATCATCAGGTACATATTGTAAAAACCGTGGGATTTCTCTTGATTTGCCGCCTCTGTATTTTAATACGGGATTCATAACTATACCTCCACATCGAACACTTTCTTTTTTTATTATAACATAGTTATAACAATAGCACAATACAATATCCCCAAAATCTCTGTTTTGCACAACAAGGTTTCCTTAAATTATCTGCTTCAGATCGTCAGGATAATTTTAAATTTTCCCGGCGCTAACTTATGTTTTGTTTATATCTTTGATATTTGTAAGAGCAGATTTTTCCGCATGGGTATTATTTTTTATAAAATCATTCTGTAACGTTTTTTGTTCCCGTCCGTCTTAATTAGCAAAGGAGGTGTGAAGATGTCCGATCTTGACGAGATATACAGGCTTTACGCAAAGACCGTATACGGCTTTATCCTGAGCAAATGCCGCAATACAGATACTGCCGAGGAGCTTACTTCCGAGACCTTTTACCGCGCGGTAAAAAATATCGACAATTATAAAGGAAACTGCACCATGTCCGTATGGCTGTGTGAAATTGCAAAAAATCTGTATGTAGACTATCTGAGAAAAAGCGAACGGAAAAACATTTCCATTGAGGACAGGGAGCTTCCCGACGAAGAAAATATTATCCTGCGCTATGAGGACAAGGAGCAGACGCTTGATATACACAAGATCCTTCACACCCTTGAAGAGCCGTATAAGGAAGTATTTTCCCTGCGGATATTCAGCGAGCTTTCCTATAAGGAAATAGGAGATATCTTTGAAAGATCGGACGGCTGGGCGCGGGTGACGTTCTTCCGCGCAAAGGAAATGATACTAAGAAAACTGAACGAAAGGAAATGATATTATGAAATGTGCCGTTGTACAAGACTTGCTGCCGAACTACTGCGACGGGCTTTGTTCTCAGGAGACTGCTCTTGAAATAGAAAAGCACATCGCGGAATGTCCGGTGTGTTCCTCGCTTTTAAAGGATTACAAAAGCGAATTGAAGCCGGAAAAAGAAATAAAAAATTCTCCGGAAAAGCCGTTTAAAAAATTGAAGAAAAAGCTGTCCCGGCATAAATTCCTTGCGATATCGCTGGCGCTGTGCCTGCTGGTCTTTGTGGGCTGGGAAGGATTTCTGATGTACGCAAACAGCCGGTACGATTCTTTGAGCGGCGTATATTATACCCGCGAAGTAAAAAAAGTAATGGAAAGCATATGCAGCGGCGACGCGGACAGTGCAGCGAAAGTGCTGGACATAGATAACGGCGTACTGATAAAATCAGCCATGCTGAAAACCGGAACAGATACGGATATCCTCGATCCCTGCCGGGAACACTGTAAGAACATGATAAATAAATATTATGATTACATCAAGGATAAAAATACGGAAATAGATTTTGACAGGACATACAGCAGCGGCGGATCGTATGATTGCAGATTTATCGTAAAAACAGAGGGATTGCCCGATGTTTTCTTTGAAATACAATATAGTGTTCTCGGTTCAGGATTTTATGTATATACCATAAACTGCAAAACCGAAGATACAAACGACGATTTCAACACATTCATAAATTATGAACTTGATATGTCATTCCACCCGTCTCAATATTTAAATTCAACATGGGAAATGAATTATATTAACGAAAATATGGATATTGGCGTATCTATAGCAGCCGATTATTATTCCGACAGCATAAAGAAAAACGAGGAATACGCTTCGCGGCTTCAGGAAAGATTTATGGAAATAAGAGAAAGCGGCATACACTGTGATGAATTTCTGAAAGAAAATCTGCGTCTTGATTATGAAAACGGGCGTTTCCTTACCGACATTTATGCGGTATTTACCGACCCTGACACCGGAAATAAGATAGTTTACTGCCGGACGGTGCAAGATGCGGGAGGAAGATATGTTATCCTTGACGAATATCAGCCTGTAATAATTGACGGCGGCGTAAGCGAAAGCACGCGCGGAATGGTGGAGGAGCTTTTCTGATACAGCTGTGCGGCATATTATATTACAGCACGGTTACAAGAGTTACAATTTGGTTACAGTTTGCAGAATATCGTTGACATTCCGCCCCCGGATAGTTATAATTAAGTAAGAATAACTATTCGGGGGTATTTTTATGAAGCATAAAGCTATTGCACTTCTTGCTATATCGGCATTGCTGCTTTCCGCCTGCAATACCGGTACTGCGGAAAACACATCGGACGATATTTCCTATGAGGTCACGGCAATTTCCGGAAGTTCCGCCGATCAGGAAGAAACGTCTGCGGAAAGCATTTCTCCGGAGGAACAGACCGAAACGCTTACGGAAAGAGAGACAATTATAAAAGGATTTGAAGAGGACTATATCCCGGAAACAGAGCCGCAGGCTGAGATCTCCGAAGGACAGGCTTTCAGGACCATTGAATGTCCGGAGAATAACTATGTCTTATATGCCGGCGATGACATTATCGTCTTTTATGACATGAGCAATTACAATTACGAAGAAAGTACCGGATATGTTACGCTTAATTTTACTGATCCGGAAAGCAGACCTTTAGGAAGTGTAAAGCTGCCGGAAGGATTTTATTCTACCGAATCATATAAGGGAACGGACGGCGTGCTTTTCTACCTGTCGGACAGCCATTATGATGAGGAAACTCAGCAGATCGAATCAGTGACCGTAAAGATAAACGAGGATCTTTCCATGGAAGTCATGGACGATCCCGACACTCCGGACTATGTTTTTGAAGCCGGCGGTCATAAATTTGCCAACAGAGGTATAGATCTTTACTGCATGGACGGCGAGCCGGAGATGATTATTCCCGGATATGCAAAAGAGGGCGATGAATTCGGATTTTACACCCGTTCTATAGCATACAAGTTCCCGATAGACAATGACCGTTTTGTTTATTCTAAAAGCGGATATGAATCTATACCCGGATTTGGCGTATACGATTTTTCCGCAGGCAAGGCTTCGGACGTGCCGGATTCGTCGGATCATGTTCCTTTTGGTGTAAAGGATAATAAGATATATTCCGTAAGGACCGAATGGGACGGCTTCGGAGCGGAGCTTTTCGTCACCGATGCGGATACTCTTGAGACCGAACCTTTTGCAGATCTTTCCCAGTGGCTTGACGGTCTGACGTCGGTATTTTTCTTTATGCCGGAAAGCGGCGAATACATAATTGCCATTACCGACAGCTATGAAACGGGAATAAAAGCGTATCGCATCAGCATAGACAGCGGAAAGATAACCGATGAATATGATTTCCCGGAGGGTTATTATTTTTATACCAATTACGGATTTACGAAAAACGGCGAGCTTATGATAGATTACAAAGACGGGCTGATACTGTTTAAATTTTAATTAGAGTTGAGAGTTAAGAGTTGAGATAAATTATCATTTTTAATGACCAATCCCCCGTTCTTTAAATGAACGGGGGATTTTTATCCGTCATAATACAAATTCAGCATGATTTTTTTCGCTTTTCGAGCAGCCCGAAATATTTGCGCTGTGTTACTTTTGGACATTCTTTTATCAAGAAAACAAATACCTATATTCCAAAGTGAAATTAGATATATACCGCATTTTTTAATTGCATCCTTATCTTGTGCTTCTGATAATATCTGGATCTCATCTGCATTTTTGAGAATGTAATTGCGTATGTTTATTTCCTTGTCGGAAAGACCTTTTTCCTGAATATCCGGTGCGAAAGGCAGGATCAAATGAAGCCGGAGCTGTGGATAATCATTTTTCATTGTAAGTATTATATTAGCACAAAACAGATCCCAACCACGGTTTGCCGAAATATAAAAATCGGTATAGTCACTTTCTGCAAGTATTGATATCATCATTGAAACGCTGCCGAAAGCGTCATCATGGTCGGCTTCTTTAAATGATCTATGACCTATGCAAAAGCAGGATAGCATAATTCATCACCTTTAATTTATAATAGTTATATTAATTATAATCTAAATGAATAAAAAATACAACTGATAGTTTTTAAAAATATTCATAAAATTATTATAATATAATTGGTGATGATAATGAACAGGCTCAGACAACTTCGTGAAGAACGTCATATGAATCAACAGCGGCTGTCTGTAGAATTGAACGTTTCACAAGCGATGATAAGCAAATATGAACGCGGTGAATCGGAGCCCGATGTTTATATGATAAAGACAATAGCAGATTATTTCGGAGTTTCAGCCGATTATCTGCTTGAAATAAGCGATGATAAAAATATTTCTCCGCCCGGACTTTCAAGCGAAGAAAAAGAGATATTGTTTGGATACAAAAGACTTGATAAGATCAAAAAAGCAAAATTACAGGCATATCTGCAAGGACTTTTGCAGGAGTAAAAATTCCCCCGTTCTTTAAATGAACGGGGGAAATTTGTTTTTATCATATCAGTTGTTGATAAGTTTGTCCTCGTCGCTCCAGCTGTAGAGCTTTCTTACTTCTGCGCCAACGATCTCGGAGGGGTGCTCCGAAGCGAGCTTTCTCATTGCCTTGAAGTGTACCTGAGAACCTGCGTCCGACATATCAAGCAGGAACTCCTTTGCAAAAGAACCGTCCTGAATGTTCTTCAGCACCTGCTTCATAGCCTTCTTGGTATCTTCGGTGATGATCTTAGGTCCTGTTACATAATCGCCGTATTCCGCTGTGTTGGAGATAGAATATCTCATTCCTGCAAAACCGGACTGATAAATAAGGTCAACGATAAGTTTCATCTCGTGAATACATTCAAAGTAAGCGTTTCTGGGATCATATCCTGCCTCGCAGAGAGTTTCAAAACCTGCCTGCATGAGCGCGCATACGCCGCCGCAAAGAACTGCCTGCTCACCGAACAGGTCTGTCTCTGTCTCTGTGCGGAATGTTGTTTCAAGAACGCCTGCTCTTGCGCCGCCGATGCCGAGAGCGTAAGCAAGTCCGATATCGGTAGCGTCGCCTGTAGCGTCCTGCTCAACGGCGATAAGACAAGGAACGCCCTTGCCTGCCTGATATTCGCTTCTTACAGTGTGACCGGGACCCTTAGGAGCGATCATGATAACGTTAACGTTCTTCGGAGGAACTATGCAGCCGAAATGAATGTTGAAGCCGTGTGCAAATGCAAGAGTTTTTCCTTCCGTAAGATAAGGAGCGATATCTTCCTTGTACATCTTAGCCTGCTTCTCATCGGGAATAAGGATCATGATAACATCGGCAGCCTTTGCCGCTTCGGAAACGGAAAGAACTTTCAGTCCCTGAGATTCGGCCTTAGCCTTGCTCTTTGAACCCTCGTAAAGACCTACAACAACGTTTACGCCGCTGTCTTTAAGGTTAAGTGCGTGGGCGTGTCCCTGAGAACCGTAGCCGATGATAGCAACGGTCTTGCCGTCCAGTCTGCCAAGGTCGCAGTCCTGCTGATAATAAATTTTGTTTGCCATTTTAAACAACCTCCGTTATAAAAATTGTAATTATAGATTTATTAAAACGGATATATCCGTTTATTGCTTAAAAAATTATTTGCGTATGGTCTCCGCGCCCTTCTGGATAGCGATAACGCCTGTGCGGACTATTTCCTTTATGCCGTAAGGACGGATAAGCTCTTCAAATCTTGCAAGGTGAAGAGTTGTGTCGGAGATCTCAATAGTCATGGTCGATTGAGAAATGTCGATTATCTTTGCGCCCATTATCTCGCAGATAGTGAGTATCTCGTTTCTCTGCTTGGGCTGGGCGTTTATTTTTATAAGCTGGAGCTCTCTTGAAAGAAGCTCTTCCGGCGAAAGTGCCTTTACCCTTATTGTATCTATAAGTTTATTGAGCTGTTTTTCGAGCTGTTCAACGGTGTGTTCGTCGCCGTCGGCAACTATGGTCACTCTTGAAACTGCCGGATCGTCCGTTTCCCCCACTGCAAGGCTGTCGATGTTAAATCCGCGGCGCGAAAAAAGCCCTGATATCCTTGAAAGAACGCCTGCATGGTTCTCAACTAAAATTGAAATGGTATGCTTC
Source organism: uncultured Clostridia bacterium (assembly GCA_947627905.1). Classification (GTDB taxonomy): domain Bacteria; phylum Bacillota; class Clostridia; order Oscillospirales; family Ruminococcaceae; genus RGIG8773. The sequence goes on along the minus strand of CANQXX010000016.1, from coordinate 20,992 downwards.
ATTTTTTTTACTCCTTTGCAATATCTCTCCATCATCAAGTTTACCATATTTTTGGGTATATGTAAAATATATATATTCTATAAAGAATATAACCTCAAGTTATTTCCGCCTCATACTTTTCAGCTTGTTTACCGTCATATCAAGAAGTTTTTCGGAACGTTCATTTATTTTAAGAAGCCTGAAAATAAGTATCCGTATATGATCCGCCGTACCGAGCACAAGGAACATTATTACAGCTGAAAACAGTATGCAGACAGTCATAAGAATTCCATTAAGGTCATTAAGGAATGTAAAGTGTTTCATTATGTAAAGAAAGACCAACGGGTTATAGTGTATCAGAAAAACGCTGAAAGACGCCGGTGCAAAAAAATTTATCATCGCTGAAACCGCGCGGTTTTTTATTTGCATATCCTTGAACAGCATGAAAAGAGAAATTGCTGCAATTACCGTAAACGGGGAAGTATACATAAAAGTTTTTCCCCCATAATCTGTATCATGCAAAAATTCTCCATGAGCTTTTTAGCCTGAATGTCAATAAAATTAGAACATAATGTCGGTATCACGGAGCAGGCTATGTACAGAGCCGCCCACACCCGTTTTCTGATCTTTATGTCATTTCCGTAAAGCCTGATGAACGCTCCGTAAAAGTAAAGGATCATGAGCCATACCGAACTGTGACCGCTCACAGTACCGAAAAGGTCGTTTTCTTCCGCATTGAGCGACATAAACGCGATAAAAGAAAATATCACAAACATAAGCGACAGCAGCATTATGAATTCCTTTTTCGTCATTGCATCAATCAGCTTGTTAATAAACGGGATAAAGAAAAACATTCCGAAATACGCATTGAAATACCAGTATTGGCTGCTGAGAAGAGGAGTAAATCCTGCAACAAGCGAAGAGTTTACGCGCGGCATGAATATTTTGAACAGAACAGTAATTATCACGCTGTAATAAAATACCTGAAGCCACAGCGGTATTATCTTTGAATAGCGGAAACGGCTGCCGTCTCCGGACAGCTTTTTTCCGACCATTACATATCCGGTTATCAATGCATAACAGTTTACTGCGCAGAAAGAGAAAGATTCCAACAGCCATGCGAGGAAAAATTTTACGCTGCCGACTTCGGAACTATAAATAACACGGCTTTTGAAACATATGTGGATAACTATGACCATTATCATAGCCGTGATCCTCAGGAGCTCTATCCATTGCAGTCTTTTTGTTCCGTTCATAAGCTCCTCTTTCACAGCGTAGTTTCATTCCTCCAAACGTTACATTCAAGCAGATAAGCGTCCTTTGAACTGCAAAGATGTTCAATAGCCGCTTCCGCTTCCGCCATAGTCGAGACCCGCTCCGCATTTATGCCGTATGACTTTGCAAGCATTACGAAATCCGGGTTGCCGTCAGCAATATGAACTGCGATCTGATTATCCTTATAAATGTTGGTCTGGAGCTCACGAACCATACCGAGACGGTTATTGCGCATGATTATTATTTTTATGGGGACTTTTTCCTGAACTATGGTTGCAAGCTCCATCATTTCCATCTGGAATGAGCCGTCGCCGCATATTGCCACAACTTCCGACTCCGGAGACGCAAGTTTCGCGCCCACAGCCGCAGGAATGGAATATCCCATAGTGCCCATTCCCCCGCTGGTGATGAATTTTCCGTGCTTGAACTGAAAGTTATTGCAGGTCCAGATCTGGTTCTGTCCCACATCGGCGGAACAGATAGTGTTTTCCGGGAGTTTTGCAGACAGCTTGCGGATAAACATTTTCGGGTTGACATAACCCTCCGTTTCGTCCTCTTTGGGGATATTATTCTTTATTTCCGCAAGTTCGGCAAGCCATTCCTTATGCTCCGCCGGTTTTATCCCGTCGGCAAGCTCGCCGAGAATATTTTTGCAGTCCCCTACCAGAGGAATATCTACATGGATATTCTTTCCTATCTCAGCCGGATCGACGTCTATGTGTATTATTTTTGTAGTTTCCGCAAGGAATTTCGGAGAACGTACTGCTCTGTCGCCTACTCTTGCGCCTATCAGTATCATTGTATCGCACTTGGAAACGGCTTCGTTTGCCGTCCGGACGCCGTGCATACCCAACATTCCCATACAAAGCGGATGAGACGACGGGAATATGCCAAGCCCCATCATTGTGGAAACAACGGGTATATTTGCTTTTTCGGCAAAAGCTATAAGTTCTTTTTCCGCGCCCGAAGCGATAACTCCGCCGCCTGCGCATATGAGCGGACGTTCGGAAGCGTTCAGCGCCTCGCAGACTTTTTTTATCTGCAAGCCGTTGCCTTTAATGGTAGGCTTGTAAGTCCTCAGCTCTACCGTTTCCGGATAATCAAAATCTATCATGGTCTGCTGGATATCAGAGGGAACGTCTATAAGCACCGGACCTTTTCTTCCTGAGCCGGCAATATAGAACGCCTCTTTGAATATTCTCGGCAGATCGGCAGCATTCTTTATAAGATAGCTGTATTTTACGAAAGGTTCGGCAGCGCCTGTGGTGTCTACTTCCTGAAAAACGTCGCAGCCTATCTGATCCGTAGAGACCTGTCCGGTTATGCATACCAGCGGGATACTGTCCGCATAGGCTGTAGCAATAGCCGTCATAAGGTTCATAGCGCCGGGACCGGAAGTGGCGATACAGACGGCAGGTCTGCCTGTCATACGGGCATAACCGCTTGCGGCATGACCTGCGTTGTCCTCACGGCGGACAAGTATATGCCGTATATCAGAATGTGTAAGCGCGTCGTAAAAAGGGCAGATAGCAGCTCCCGGATAACCAAAGACGACTTTGATACCCTCATTTTCGAGACATTTTACCATAGCTTCCGCAGCTTTTATCATTCCGATCGCTCCTATCATCTGAAAATTCCGTAATTTCGGTGTATTCTTTAATAATACAACTTTTCGGCAATAAAGTCAATGCTTTTAATGTATATTTTCAATTACAAAAAGGACCGGCATAGCCGCGAACTATGCCGGTCCCTGTTTTTTAATAACGTTATTATATCCAAGAATTACTTAGCTTCGTCGGTACCGTAAAGCTTGGTAAGTCTTGTGAGGTAATCATAGCGCTCCTTGGCGTTATTGACAGCCTTGTTGAAGAGCATCTCGGCTCTTTCGGGATTCTGACGGGCAAGAGAATTGTAACGTACTTCGCCCATGAGGAAGTCCTTGTACTTATCGTCGATAGCAGGTACCTTGCTGTCGAGAGAGAACGGATTCTTTCCTTCTTCCTTAAGAGCAGGATTGTACCTGTACAGATGCCAGTAACCTGCTTCAACGGCTTTCTTCTCTTCCTCCATAGCCTTGCTCATGCCAGCCTTGATACCGTGGTTGATACAAGGAGCATATGCAATAACGAGTGAAGGTCCGTGATAAGCCTCAGCCTCGGAGATAGCCTTGATGCACTGGTTCATGTCTGCACCCATTGCAACGTGTGCAACATAAACATAACCGTAGCTCATTGCAATACCTGCAAGGTCTTTCTTCTTGGTCTCCTTACCTGCTGCCGCAAACTGCGCAATTGCGCCTGTAGGTGTGGACTTGGAGGACTGTCCGCCGGTGTTGGAGTAAACTTCGGTATCGAATACCAGAATGTTTACATCTTCGCCGGAAGCGATGACATGGTCAAGTCCGGAGAAGCCGATATCATAAGCCCAGCCGTCGCCGCCGAATACCCACATGGATTTCTTTCCGAGGTAATCCTTGAGCTCCAGAACTTCAGCCGCAGCCTCAGCCTTGCTGCCCTCAAGAGCCTTGATGAGCTCTGCTGTAGCAGGCTTGTTTGCATTGCCGTCGTTAAGTGTTGCAAGATAATTTTCAATAGCGGTCTTAAGTCCGCCCTTAGCGCTCTTCTGCATATCGAGGAGCTTAGCTACTGCTCTCTGACGAAGAGTATTCTGTGCAAGGAACATACCGTAGCCGTATTCTGCGTTGTCCTCGAACAGTGAGTTAGCCCATGCAGGACCCTTGCCTTCCTTATTTACGGTATAAGGAGTTGAAGGTGCTGAACCGCCCCAGATAGAGGAGCATCCTGTTGCATTGGCAATGAACATTCTGTCACCGAAGAGCTGAGTTACCAGTTTAGCGTAAGGTGTTTCACCGCAGCCTGCGCAAGCTCCGGAAAATTCAAGCAGCGGCTGCTTGAACTGTGAACCCTTAACTGTAGTTTCCTTGAATTTCTCGAGGATCTCTGGCTTTTCGGGAAGCGTCTGACCGTAAGCAAATGTGTTCTGAGCTGCCATCTGGGAATCGAGAGACTTCATGGTAAGAGCCTTCTCGCCCTTCTTGCCGGGACAAACATTAGCGCATGAGCCGCAGCCTGTGCAGTCCAGAGCGGAAACGGTCATAACGAAGTTCATCTTGTCAAGTCCTGCGATCTTCAGACCCTTTGTTCCCTCGGGAGCTTTTGCAAGCTCGTCATCAGTCATAACGATAGGACGGATAACAGCGTGAGGACAAACATAAGAGCAGAAGTTACACTGGATACAGTTGTCGCTGTTCCAAGCGGGAACATCTACAGCGATACCTCTCTTTTCATAAGCGGCAGAACCCTGCGGGAATGTGCCGTCCGGCATATTCTTGAATGCGGAAACAGGGAGTGAATCGCCCATTTGTGCATTAACGGGGATCTGGATCTTGTTAACGTAATCAACAAGGTCTTTCCTGTCGCCCTTGGCCTTAGGCATACCCATTTTGGTATCCTTGCACTTCTTCCATGCTTCGGGAACTTCTATCTCAACAACGCTGTCAGCGCCCATGTCGATAGCCTTGTAGTTCATGTTTACTACATCTTCGCCCTTCTTGCCGAAAGAAGCAAGAGCCTTTTCTTTCATATACTTGATAGCATCAGCTTCGGGAATGATCTTTGCAAGTTTGAAGAACGCGGACTGGAGGACTGTGGAAGTCTTATTGCCCAGACCGATCTCTCTTGCGATATCAACACCGTTGATGATGTAGAACTTGATATTGTTCTCAGCAATAGTTCTCTTTACCTGACCGGGGAGGTGCTTTTCTACCTCGTCCTTGCTCCACTGGCAGTTAAGGAGGAATGTTCCGCCGGGCTTGATATCCTGTACCATATCATACTTGTCGATATAGGACTGATTGTGGCAAGCAACAAAGTCAGCCATATTTACAAGGTATGTGGACTTGATAGGAGTTTTACCAAATCTCAGGTGAGAAACCGTTACGCCGCCTGACTTCTTGGAGTCGTAAGCAAAATATGCCTGAGCGTACATATCGGTGTGGTCGCCGATGATCTTGATTGAGTTCTTGTTTGCGCCGACTGTACCGTCAGAGCCGAGACCCCAGAATTTACAAGCAACTGTTCCCTCGGGAGCGGTATCAAGCTTGCCTTCGGTAGGAAGTGAAAGGTGAGTAACGTCGTCGGTAATGCCGATAGTAAATCTGGGCTTGTAATCTTCGCCCTTGAAGTATTTATCGTTCTGATAAACAGCCTTGATCTGATCGGGAGTTGTATCCTTTGAGCCGAGACCGTAACGTCCGCCTGCGATAACAACATCCTTGAACTTGGAATCCTTGAGAGCGGCAACAACATCAAGATAGAGAGGCTCGCCCATTGAACCGGGTTCCTTTGTTCTGTCAAGAACGGATATCTGCTTAACGGTATCAGGGATAGCTTCGATGAGCTTATCTGCGCAGAAAGGTCTGTAAAGACGTACTTTTACAAGACCGATCTTCCAGCCTTCCTTGCTGGAGAGGTAGTCGATAGTTTCAGCAATAGTATCGCATACAGAACCCATAGCGATGATGATGTGTTCTGCATCGGGAGCTCCGTAGTAGTTGAAGAGCTTGTAGTTTGTACCGATCTTCTTGTTTACCTTGTTCATATATTCCTCAACAACAGCCGGGAACTTGTTATAGAACTCGTTGCAGGCCTCACGAGCCTGGAAGAAGATATCACCGTTCTGAGCAGTACCGCGGAGTACAGGGTGCTCAGGGTTGAGCGAACGGTTTCTGAAAGCCTGTGCAGCCTTCTTGTCAAGCATATCTTCAAGGTCTTTCTGATCCCATGCTTCGATCTTCTGAATCTCGTGGGAAGTACGGAAGCCGTCGAAGAAGTGAAGTACAGGAACTCTTCCCTTGATAGTGGAAAGGTGAGCAACTGCACCCAGATCCATAACTTCCTGAACGTTGGAAGAACAAAGCATTGCGAAACCGGTCTGACGGCACGCATAAACGTCCGAGTGGTCGCCGAAGATGTTGAGCGCATGAGAAGCAACGCATCTTGCGGAAACGTGAATTACACAGGGAAGAAGCTCGCCGGCGATCTTGTACATATTAGGGATCATCAGGAGCAGACCCTGAGAAGCCGTATAGGTGGTAGTGAGCGCACCTGCTGAAAGAGAGCCGTGTACTGTACCTGCAGCGCCTGCTTCGGACTGCATCTCGGCAACCTTTACAGGCTGACCGAAAATGTTTTTCTGGTTCTTAGCAGCCCACTGGTCGGTTACCTCCGCCATAACGGAGGAAGGGGTAATGGGGTAGATAGCAGCGACGTCTGTGAACGGGTAGGAGACCCATGCAGCAGCGTTGTTGCCGTCCATGGTTTTCATTTGTCTTGCCATGTTGGACAGTCCTCCTAAAACAAATTTGTATGACTTTTATTATAGTACATACGTTAATTACATTTTATCACAAACAAATCAAGTTGTAAAGTATTTTTTGGGTAAAAAATATGCAGTTTGTATTAAAAAACAGGAAAGTTTACGGCATTTGACAAACAGAACATATTCTTTCTTAACAGGCAGAGCCGGCACTTGAAAAGCACCGGCTCCGATGTCTGCTGATATTCATACCCTGTATTCTTCGATAAGGTGCAGGATCTTTTTGTCTACCATGGCTTCAATGAGCGTTCCCTCCGGAGAATATTCCTCCGAAAGTATCTTTCCGTCTATACGGATAGTATTAATAAGGCCTGTTTTATCATATGGTATAGAAAATTTCCCCTTTACGGAGGTTTCCGGAAGATTTCTTGCAATACATTCAAGAAGATCGTCAAGCCCCGTTCCTTGTTTTGCGGAAATCTTCACGGTCTTTTCATCGCAGCGGATATTTTCCGCCCCCGGCAGCTTGTCGCATTTGTTAAGCACGTCTATACGAGGTATACCGTCGCAGCCAAGCTCTTTCAGGACTTCCGCCGTGACCTCCGACTGTTCGTAGCCGTCGTCGGCGCTGATGTCGATAAGATTGATTATGATGTCGGAATTTGCGGCTTCCTCAAGGGTGCTTTTAAAGGCTTCCACCAGATCGTGCGGGAGCCGCCTTATAAGTCCTACCGTATCAATAAGCATCACGCTTCTTCCGTCGGGAAGTTCAAGGCTTCGCGAAGTGGTGTCCAGAGTTGCAAAAAGTTTGTTTTCCGCAAGGACGCCTGCGTCGGTAAGAGCGTTAAGAAGCGTGGATTTTCCCACGTTTGTATATCCCACGATAGCCGCGGTAAGAACATTGTCTTTTTTTCGTCTTGTGCGGTGGAGCTCACGGCGTTTTTCGAGTTCTTTAAGCTCCGCTTCAAGAGCTTCTATCCGGCGGCGGATGTGGCGCTTGTCCGTTTCGAGCTTAGATTCGCCGGGACCTCTTGTACCTATTCCTCCGCCAAGTCTGGAAAGCTCAACGCCTTTACCTGCAAGCCTCGGCAGGCGGTATTTCTGTTGGGCAAGTTCCACCTGCAAGCGTCCCTCACTGGAACGGGCTCTCTGGGCAAAGATGTCAAGAATAAGCGTAGTGCGGTCTATTACTCTTATATCAAGGATCTTTTCGATATTCCGCGTCTGATTTGCGGTAAGTTCGCAGTCGAAAATTATAAGATCTATGTCAAGAGCGGCGGCTTCTTCGGCAAGCTGTTCGAGCCGTCCCGAGCCTATGACCGTGGCGCTGTCGCAGGCAGGGCGTTTTTGTATAACGCGCGCAAGAACCTCCACGCCTGCCGTTGCGGAAAGCTCTTCAAGCTCGTCAAGAGAGCGTTCCGCGTCAAATTCTCCCGTATCCGCCGAAACGAGAACGGCGCGGGTGATCTCATTAATCGTATTATCTGTCATATAAATTCCTCCCCGATAAAAGCCTGTCAGGTTTCCGAAAAACAAAAAACGTCTCCTGTACGGAGACGCATATTTGCATATATTCCTTTTATACGGAAACACAGCAGGCGGACTCCATGCGATAAGAATGATGATCTAAAATACCTGTGATATACATTTTTTCCGCCTCCTTTAAAATCAATAACATGATAAAGTATAATACAAAAATTATTTTTTGTCAAGATATTTTTGCGGGGAAGCCCCCGCGGGCAATGTCACCCCCAAAGTAAGTTTAAATAGTAAGCCGGTTGAACGTGTAGCCCCTCAAGGGGGCGGGTGTGCTTGGAGTTAAACATTTAATATCTCAACTCTTATTATGACATAACCATTAAATTTCAGCATTACAACAAGGACCTCCGGAATATCGGAGGTCCTGTTTTTCTTTTTTAACAGCGGTTTATAGTAAGCTCGTAACACTCTTCGCCGTTCTCACAGCAGTCACAGCCGTTCCCGCAGCCTGAATTTCCCCCGCAGCTGCTGCATGGATCACAACAGCCGCTGTTTCCGCAGCCGCATGGATCGCACCGATCCGGACAGGGCGGTATGGGCTGCGAGCACATAGGCTCGTAGACTGTAAATATGAATGTTAATCCGTTTGCCTCGCCGCAGCAGCACTTTACACGCCTTGTCTGCGATCTTGGAGACGAATTAGCGTCGCCTATTACGGTAACAGCATAAGTTCCGTTGCAAGGAAGTGAAAATACAGCAGAATTTCCTCCTGCTACCTGACCTCTTGCAACCACCTCTCCGCTGGAATTTCTTATCTCAACGGTAAAATATTTCGGAGAGCAGGGACATATCGTATAAAGCTCTTCTACTGTGACCGAAACACTGCACCTGTTATCAGAAACGTTTGCCAAATATATTCAGTCCTTTCGCACGGCAGGATTGATTTGTTCCGTACAGTGCATTATATGCCGGGACTGCATTTTTTGTTATCGGAAACGCTCCGTTTTTTCGGCGGATATCACGCCATGAGCTTTACCATTACGGCTTTCTGGGCATGGAGACGGTTTTCGGCTTCCTCGAATATCTCATTTGCGTGCGCTTCAAATACCTTTTCCGTTATCTCTTCCTCACGGTGAGCAGGCAGGCAGTGCTGCACCATAGCGTCCGGCTTTGCTGCAGCCATTACCTCATCATTTACCTGATATCCCTTGAACGCTATGCGCCGTTTTTCGGCTTCGCCCTCCTGACCCATTGAAGCCCATACGTCGGTAAATATAACGTCTGCATTTTCCGCAGCCTTTACGGGAGAATCGGTCAGTTCAAAGCAGTCAAAGTCCTTTGCAAAATCAAGAACTCTCTTATCGGGACGGTATCCCTCCGGACAAGCCGCCGAAACCGACATTCCCACTTTCAGACCGCCTACGATAAGCGAATTTGCCATATTGTTGCCGTCGCCGATAAAGCACATTTTAAGACCGTCAAACTGTCCCTTGAACTCACGGATAGTCATAAGGTCTGCAAGCACCTGACACGGGTGACAGAAATCAGTAAGACCGTTTATTACGGGTATCCCGCCAAATTCCGCCAGATCCTCGACTTCTTTCTGATCGAATGTGCGGATCATAATGCCGTCAATATATCTGGAGAGCACCCTTGCCGTATCCTGAACAGGCTCGCCCCGTCCTATCTGGAGATCGGACGCCGACAGGAACAGCGGGTGTCCGCCAAGCTGGTACATTCCTGTTTCAAAGGATACCCTTGTACGGGTAGACGCTTTCTGGAATATCATTCCCAGTGATTTTCCCTGAAGAAGCGGATGGGGAATGTTGTGCTTCAGCTCATATTTGAGCTGATCGGCAAGATTGAGTATCTCGATGATCTCCTCCTTGGAAAGATCGAGCATTTTAAGAAGATGTTTCATGTTTATATCAGTTCCTTTCGGTTATCAGTTTATTTTTGCGATAAATTCTTCAATAGTTTTGTTTAATCTCGGAGCAAATTTGTATGGTATATTGTGTCCGGCGCCGTCCCACATATCATAGGAACAGTGCGGATTTTTCTGCGAGAGCATTCTTGTTGACTTTCTTATATTTACCGGATCTTTCATTCCGCATACGGCAAGGATAGGTTTATCCACTTCGGGATACTTAGGAAAAGCGTCAAACGTTATGCCGTTATCTACTGCCGCAAGGATGGACTTCATGCTGACGTTTTTGCAGTATTCCTTGTGTTCCTGACGTTCCGCCCTGTTAAGTCCCACGGAAATGCTGACAGCTCCGCTGCGCATATTCTTTTCGTTGTCCGACTGCTGCTTCATGAGCTTTTCTATTTCGGGAACTTCTTTTATCAGCCAGGGGCTTATCATCACAGCGCCGTCAAAAAGCTCCGTATGCTCACAGATAAGCGGCAGACAAAGCTGCGCGCCGAGAGAAAATCCCACCAGAGTGACCGGTCTGCCGATGCTTCCGGCAAGCTCGGCTATCTCACTGACTGCCGTTTCTGTGGAAAAAACAGCGTCGCTGCTTCTTCCGAAGCCGGGAAGATGCGGCACGATGACCTGATAATTCTTTGAAAAGTGTGGTATCTGCTTTGTAAAGCAATGAACAAAATTCATTCCATGCAGAAAAAATATCGTTTTGCTTTCCGCTTCTCCGTATTTCTCATAATACATCATTTCAGCGCCCTCCTTATAATTTCCGTTCCCTTATCTATTTCTTCATATGTAACGTTGAGCGGCGGCAGAAGTCTCAGCTTTGCCTTTGCCGTCAGCGTAAGAAGCCCCATATCAAGACAGGCTTTGCAGACATCGGCTGCTTGTTTGGTTTTCAGGCGTATGCCTATCATAAGTCCCATTCCGTCAACGCCGTCAACTTCCGGTATTTCAAGCAGCTTTTTCCTGAAATATCCGCCCTTTGCCTTTACCTCGTCAAGAAATTCTTTTGATGACACTCTGTTCACTACCGCCAGTCCTCCTGCGCACGCAAGAGGATTTCCTCCGAACGTAGAGCCGTGCGTTCCGGCGGTAAGAACGTTCCCGCATTTTTCGCCTGCAAGGCATATCCCTATAGGAACACCTCCTGCAACGCCTTTTGCAAGAGTTGTGATATCAGGCTTTACTCCGAACAGCTCCGACGTAAGAAATTCTCCCGTTCTGCCTGCGCCCGTCTGGACCTCGTCGGCAATGGTGAGAATGTCCTTTTCTGCACAGATCCTGAAAATTTCGTCCACAAACTCCTTTTCAAGAGGCATTACTCCGCCCTCACCCTGTATGAACTCAAACATTATGCCGCAGACGGTATCGTCGATCTTGTTGTGCAGATCCTCGATATTGTTTGCTTCAACATTGATAAAGCCTTCGAGGAACGGGAAAAAATAGTTGTGAAAAACGTCCTGACCCGTTGCGGAAAGGGTTGCCAGAGTTCTTCCGTGAAAGCTGTTCACAAGGGTTATTATATTATAGCGTTTGGAATCTTTTCCGTACTTGTCAAAAGAATATTTTCTTGCAATTTTTATAGCGCACTCGTTTGCTTCCGCGCCGCTGTTGCCGAAAAACATCTTTTCATAGCCTGTGACTTCGGAAATTTTTGCAGCAAAGTCCGCCTGTATCTTTGTATAATAATAGTTTGAAGTATGCTGAATGGCTCTTGCCTGTCTGCAAACAGCGTCTGCCCATTCATCGTCGCAGTAGCCCAAGGAATTTACTCCTATGCCGCTGCCGAAATCTATATATTTTTTCCCGTTCTCGTCTGCGGCGGTACGTCCCTCTCCACCTTCAAGAACTACCGGGTAACGTCCGTATGTTCCCATAACGCGTTCATTGAATTTTTCTATTGTATTCATAAAAACCTTCCCTTCTTTAATAGTGTTGAGAGTTGAGAGTTGAATTACTGACGTTAATTCTTATTTTTTTCTAATTAAAATAATAAAATTTCAATTGAATTTTACTATTAAAAATCATGCTGAAAAAAGCAAAAGCTCAGGCACGGGTTCAATACGGGAAAGCAGCAAAACTTTGCCTGCAATGGGTGCAGGCTCAGCCTGCTCTCAACTCTCAAAACTGTTAAAATCCCATTTCTTTAAGCTCGGAAACTATTTTAACATATTCTTCTCTTGGGTCAAAGCCCTTGTAATCCTCCCGTTTAAGGTCGATAGTATCGCCGTGGGAAATTCCCCGTATGCGCTTTGTTTCAAAAGTTCCTCTGAAATTTCCCCACTTTGCCGATTCTACCGTAACAAGCCCGTCGTTAGGACCGTATTTTCTCAGCAGAAGATTTGTAAATCCCAGCAGATTGAAGCTGAACGGATATTTCATTACCGAAGCGTAGCTCTGATAATATACTTTATCCGAATCGGGTACTTCCGCATTGAACTTTTCCGCAAATTCACAGCTCAATTGATGAGCCAGCGTATAAAAATCGGGAGTATTGTCGCCGAAACTCCTGAACCTTTTATCCAGAAAGCCCGAAACCGTTCTGTAAAAACCGTCAGGCAGAGAATTTGCTTCGTCCGAGACCTGTGAACCGCGGTGCGGCGTTCCCACAGTAGTAAGGGAGGCAACACTGTCCGCCATGCCCAGCTTTGTTATTGCATAGCGCGAATCAAGACCGCCTTTTGAATGTGCGATGATATTCACCTTTTCGCAGCCCGTTTCGGCTTTTATTTCAAGAATTTTATCCTTTATAAGCTGTGAATTTGTATCTATCGTAGCGCAGGCTTCCTGATGTCCGTAATAAATTTTTGCGCCGTTTTTTATAAGCTCTTTCGGGATACGTCCCCAGTAATTGAAATATTTCCAGTCCCGGAAGCCCATTCCGTGAACAAGCAGTATGGGATATTTTGTAGCGCATATCTGCGATTCCACACGCTGACTGTCACATGCGGCGCGGGTAGTTTCGTAATCATATTCCGCATTTGCGGAACGGTACAGACCTATCAGCGCAAATATCCCAACTATGGGAACAGGCAGCAGGAAAAACGCAAGCACACGCTTTACGATCCCAAGTCTCCTGCATAAAACCATTATGCGGACTATACCGTTAAAGCCGTAGCCGAAAATTATAAGTCCTGCAATGACCGCATCGGGTATCCAGCGATCTTTTGGAAGTCCCCAGAAATCGTTTAAAACTGCGGCTATGTAGAAGATCGTCTGGAACACAAGTGAAATTGCCGTATATTTCAGCAGATATTTCCCGCCGTACATTGCTCTTATCCGGATATTTACCGTAGACTTGTCAAATTTAACGCGATACGGCTTTACAGCAAGTCTTATCAGCCAGTAAAGCGAGAACAGCACGAACGGCGCGGCATTAAGTATTATATTTACATATCCTAAAAATACAGACCCTAAGATTTCAACTTCCGCAAAGCTTTCCGGAAGCAGCCACATTCTCACAAAAAGATAAACATGGGGCATTACCGTCATTCCGACAAATTTCCCCACCGCACCTGACAGCGGGAATTTGTCGAACACATCAAGAACTATTATAGCCGCAAAAATAAGCGTCATAATTATAAACATTTCCCTTGCCCCCTGTCATGATCCAAATAAATTTTTTTAAATGAACTGCGTGCCTATGCCCTCGTTTGAAAGCAGTTCAATAAGTATCGAATGAGGAACTCTGCCGTCTATGATACAAGTCTTTTTTACGCCCCGTCTGACAGCTTCGACGCAGCAGTCTATCTTAGGTATCATGCCGCCGGAAATTATCCCCTGACGTTTCATGAAAGGAACTTCGCTGACCTGAACGGTAGTTATGAGTGTTCCGTCGTCGTCCTTATCTTTAAGAAGTCCCACAATATCCGTCATAAGAATGAGATTTTCCGCGCGAAGCTCCGCAGCAATTCTCGCGGCAGCAGTATCTGCATTGATATTATAAGTCTGACCGTCCTTGCCGCAGGCAACCGTTGCAATTACCGGAACATATCCCCTGTCGAGGGCGTCGGTTATAGGCGTTGTATTTATATTTTCAATTTCGCCTACGAAGCCGAGATCGGGATCGCTCTGCATTTTTGAAGCGGTTATCATCTGACCGTCAATACCGCACATTCCCAGAGCCTTGCCCTTATGCCTTGTAAGATGTGAAACAAGTTCTTTATTGACCTTTCCTGCAAGGACCATTTTTACAATGTCAACGGTAGCTTCGTCGGTGTAGCGCAGACCGTTTATGAACTTGCTTTCAATGCCCACTTTTTTTAACATTTCGTTTATTTCCGGACCGCCGCCGTGTACAAGAACGACTTTTACTCCTACCAGCGAAAGCAGGACGATATCGCTCATAACGGCATTTTTCAGTTCCTCGTTTGTCATGGCGTTGCCGCCGTATTTTACAACTACAATTTTTCCGTTGTATCTTTGTATGTACGGAAGCGCATCTATAAGAATTTTAGAACGTATTTCATTTGAAATTGTTATCTCGCCCATTTTAAAAAGTACCTCTTTTGAATTGATTTTAAAAATCAAGTATTCGCAGCAACTCACCCACCCCCTTGAGGGGGCTGAACGAACTAAACATTTTGCTGTTTCCCTGCTTTGGGGGTGACACGCCTGCAAGCTCAGCTTGCTTAGCTGCGGTAGTCTCCGTTTATTTTAACATAATCGTATGTTAAGTCGCAGCCCCAAGCCGATGCGGAAGCATTGCCCATATTAAGATCAATGAGAATTTCGATCTCGTCCTCGGAAAGTATTTTCTTCGCCTCTTCCTCGGAAAATCCCACTCCTGAGCCGCCTTTGCACATAAGGATCTTTCCTGCTTTTGAAGCAAATGAAACGTCCGCCTTGTCAACGTCAAATTCCGCATTTGCATAACCCATTGCGCAGAGGACGCGTCCCCAGTTGGCATCAGCACCGAACATGGCGCATTTTACAAGGGGAGAATTTATAACGCTCTTTGCAATGGTAATTGCAGTATCAAGATCGGGAGCCGTGGAAACTTCGCAGGTAAGGAGCTTTGTCGCGCCCTCGCCGTCTTTCGCAAGCATTCTTGTAAGATTTGCCATTACCTGATAAAGGGCAGCTTTGAATATGCCGAAATTTTCATTTTCTTCGGCAATTTCATTATTTCCCGCAAGTCCTGAAGCCATAATAACACAGGTGTCGTTTGTGGACTGATCCCCGTCCACGCTTAAACAGTTATATGTAACTTTGACCACATCGGAAAGCGCCTTTTGCAGACATTCCGCCGAAACGGCACAGTCGGTGGTGATAAAATTCAGCGTAGTTGCCATATTGGGACAGATCATTCCGCTGCCCTTTGCCATTCCGCCGAGATGACATTCTTTCCCGTCAATAACAAATTTTACCGCATATTCTTTTTTGACCGTGTCGGTGGTCATAATAGCAGTGGCGGCTTCGGCATTTCCCGTATAGGACAGCTTTTCAGCCAGCTTTGGTATTGCGTTTTCTATAGGCTCAATGGGGAATATCTGTCCGATAACGCCTGTCGAGCCGATAATTACCTGCTCCGTGGGAATATTCAGCGCCCTTGCAGTAAGCTCGCACATTTTAACGGCTTTTTCAATGCCGTCGGGGTTGCAGGTGTTTGCATTGCCGGAATTTACGATAACGGCTCTTGCTTTTCCGCCGGATCTTTCAAGATTGTTTTTTGTAACGGTAACGGGCGCGCCTTTTACTTTGTTGCTTGTGTAAACTCCCGCCGCATTGCAGACATTATCCGCAAATATCATTGCAATATCGTTTTTTGCACCGCTTGTTAGAGACTCTTCCCAGTCGGGAGCTCCCCATTTTTTTATTCCGCAGTAAACTCCGCTTGCCTTAAAGCCTTTTGCGGCGCAGACGCCGCCGTCTATAGTATGAAATTTTTCTTCTATCATATATACAAATTACCTCCGCAAAATTTGTAATTTATGCAAAAGCCAATTTACCCTTTGGTTCAGGGATATCCTTGCCGATCTGTTTAGCTGTTTCTATCCATTCATCTATTATAATATGAACATTTTCAAGAGCTTTCTGCATAGTCTCACCGTCAGCCATACAGCCTGCAAGCTCGGGAACTTCGGCAATATAACTGTTGTCCTCATTACTCCAGTAAATAATAATTTCATATTTATACATAATCACATCTGCACATTTCAAAAACGAAAGATCTCAACTCTCAACTCTTAACTCTCAACGCTTTTATAAAAGCCCTGTAGTTTCATCAATTCCCATCATGATGTTCATGCACTGCACAGCCGCACCGCTTGCGCCTTTGCCCAGATTGTCCAGACGGGAACAAAGCAGAACGTGATCCTCATTGCCGAAAACAAATATCTGCATAAGATTTGTGTCGCGCAGGGTATTTGCCGCAAGGAATCCGTCCTCAAGAACGCCCTCGCCGCCGAACGGCATTACCTTTACAAAATTCTGACCCTCATAATGCTCCGAAAGAACTTCCCAGACGTGCTTTGCGGAAGTCTTTTTTGCCATTGCGCGAAGGTGGAGCGGTATCGTTACCACCATTCCGTTATAATAATCGTCAACTATAGGATTGAATATAGGCGGATAGGAAAGTCCCGAAACAGCCATCATTTCCTTGATATGCTTATGATGCTTCCCCATTGAATACTGTCTGGGAGAATTGTATTCAAAAGGCTTGTTTTCGCTTTCATAAACAGCTATGGTCTTTTTTCCGGCTCCGCTGTATCCGGAGACCGCATGGCATACTATCGGGTGGTACGGAGCTATAAGTCCTTCCTTGACTATGGGATACAATGCCGCATTGAATCCGCTTGCATAACAGCCCGGAACGGCTACCCTGCTTGACGAAGCTATCTTTGCTCTGTGCTCCGCCGAAAGCTCCGGCAGACCATATGCCCATGCCGGATTTGTCCTGTGGGCGGTGGAAGCGTCTATGACCCTTGTGTTTTTATTCTCCACAAGCGATACCGATTCTATTGCCGCCGCGTCCGGGAGACAGAGAAAGGTAAAATCCGACTCGTTTATAAGACGTTTTCTTTCGGCTGTGTTTTTTCGCAGATCCTCGTCTATTTTAAGGAGCTCCACATCGCTGCGTCCCTGAAATCTTTCAACTATGCGAAGCCCTGTCGTTCCCTCCTGACCGTCAATAAAAACCTTATATGCCATTCTTGACCGTTCCTTTCAATTACTGTTTATTGTCTCCCTGTGTTAAAAGTGTAAAAATTATATTAATTTTATATTATATAATAATTTTGTTGATTTTTACCTGATATATTATGTCTTAAATATAAATTTATACAATTATGTAATAAATTTTCATAAACTTTTACTCTTTTATAAAAATTTCTCCTAATTCTCTGCGGATATATTCTATCTGCGCTTTTACCGATACCGGCGCAGGGCCTCCGGGAACTTTGCGCATATTAACACAGGTCTCCAGATTTATTGCCGCATAGACATCGTCGTCAAATACCGGGCATACCGCCTTGTATTCGGAAATGGGAAGCTCTTCAAGGGTAGTTCCCTTTTCAATGCACAGCGCCACAAGAGTTCCGGTGATCTTATATGCATCCCTGAAAGCCATTCCCTTTTTAACAAGGTAATCGGCGCAGTCGGTGGCATTTATAAAGCCCTTTGCTGCGGCTGCACGCATATTTTCACGGTTTACCTTCATAGTGGCAAGCATGGGTATAAATGTTGTAATGCACAGCTTTACGGTATCGACTGCATCAAAAATAGCTTCCTTATCCTCCTGCATATCCTTGTCGTAAGCAAGAGAAAGCCCTTTCATCATCACAAGGAGCGTGTTAAGGTCACCGTAGACGCGTCCTGTTTTGCCACGGATAAGCTCGGTGATGTCGGGATTTTTCTTCTGCGGCATTATTGATGAACCGGTGGAATAAGCGTCGTCCAGTTCAATGAATTTAAATTCCCACGAACACCACATTACTATCTCTTCCGAAAATCTTGAAAGGTGCATCATCAGCACCGAAAGCGCAGAGCAGAGCTCAATGCAGAAATCCCTGTCCGAAACGCCGTCAAGGCTGTTCTGTGTTATATCATCAAATCCAAGCATTGCTGAGACCTGCCTGCGGTCAATGGGATAGGTAGTAGCCGCCAGTGCGCCGCTTCCGAGAGGCATATAATTCATTCTCTTGTAGCTGTCTATCAGTCTGCCTATATCTCTCAGGAACATATTTGCATAAGCCATCATATGGTGTGCAAGCGTTATGGGCTGCGCCCGCTGAAGATGAGTATATCCCGGCATTACCGTTTCGAGATTATTCTCCGCTATGCCGCATACCGTTTCGGTCAGCTTCATTACAAGAGGAATTATCTCTATTATTTCGTCCTTGAGATACATTCTTATATCAAGAGCTACCTGATCGTTCCTGCTGCGCGCCGTGTGCAGACGTTTTCCCGTCTCTCCGAGACGTTCGGTAAGCACCTGCTCCACAAACATATGGATATCTTCTGCATTGGGATCAAACTGCAGCTTTCCGCTGTCTATATCGGAAAGTATGCCGGAAAGTCCCTCAACGATCTTTTCGCTTTCCGACTTGTCAATTATCCCGGTATCTCCGAGCATGGTCGCATGAGCTATAGAGCCTCTTATATCCTGCCTGTACATTCTCGCGTCAAATGATATTGATGAATTGAAATCATTCACCCGTTTATCCAGTTCTTTGCTGAAACGTCCTGCCCACATTTTATCTGCCATATATCATTCCTCCGTGCCGGTTTCAGTATCGCTGCTTTCAGAAGCTCCGTCTGTTGATGAACCGGTGCTTTCAGCATAGCTGAAGATACCCAGTGCTTCCGCCGTTGCTTCGTCCATTCTTGTATACTGATCGGTTTTCTGATCGGTCACCCAGTAAAGGGTCTTTCCGTCAGACGAAACATTTACGCCTGCATAAGAAGCAACGCCCTTTTCATCTACCCGGAATTTTCCTTTTTCGATCTTATATTCTATAGGATCATATGCCGTGGTATATCCTTCACTCATGTTGCATTCATAAAGCTGATAGCTGAAATCTTCGTTGAACTTCACCACGATCATAGTCAGGAGCGTTCCGTTCTCATCATAGGTATTATATCCCGTGCTGCCCTCCGCAGCCCAGTAACCAACCATAGAATTTTGCAAGGCAATATCCTCGTCCGTCATTACATAATCCGAGCATGAGGAGAATATTGCCGCAGCAGCAATAAAAATCATCAATACCGCCATATTTTTTATAATTTTCATGATCCTGTCCTTTCGGTTGCGATTATATATATTTTTAGGAATATTTTCAGGGATATTCCCATTTATCCTATCATTCCGGCGTGAAAAATCATAAATCAAACAAAAAGGACGGAGCGCGATCCCGCATAAAAGCAGGATCACGCCGATCCACTAAAAACATTCAGTGAATTTCCGCCCCGAAAATTTATTGCTTACTTATTGTTCCTCTTAGCGTCGAGCATTGCCTTTACCTTTATCGGCAGACCAAACAGATTGATAAATCCTGCTGAATCCGTCTGATCGTAAACGTGATCTTCATCAAATGTGGCAACTTCCTCACTGTAAAGAGTATATGGAGAAGTTACTCCGGCGTTGATGATATTGCCCTTATAGAGCTTCAGCTTAACGTCGCCTGTAACGGTCTCCTGTGTCTTGTCAACAAATGCGGAAAGAGCCTCGCGGAGAGGAGTATACCACTGACCGTTATAGACGATATCCGCAAAATCTATTGCCAGCTTCTGCTTCATGCGCTGAGTTGCCTTGTCGAGAGTGATAGTTTCGAGAACTTCATGTGCGGCATAAAGGATAGTTCCGCCCGGAGTTTCGTAAACGCCTCTTGACTTCATACCTACAAGACGGTTCTCAACGATATCTGCAAGACCGATACCGTTTGCTCCGCCCAGCTCGTTCAGTTTCATAACAAGAGCAACGCTGTCCATTTCCTTGCCGTCGATAGCTGTAGGGATACCCTTTTCAAAGTGGATAGTAACATAAGTCGGCTTATCGGGAGCCTGTATCGGGGAAACGCCCAGCTCAAGAAATCCGGGCTTTTCATACTGAGGTTCATTTGCGGGGTTTTCAAGGTCAAGACCCTCATGGGAAAGGTGCCAAAGGTTCTTATCCTTGGAATAGTTGGTCTCTCTGTTTATTTTAAGAGGAATGTTATGAGCTTCGGCATAGTCTATTTCCTGATCTCTTGATTTCAGATTCCAGATACGCCACGGAGCGATGATCTCCATTTCGGGAGCAAAAGCCTTTATAGTCAGCTCAAATCTTACCTGATCGTTGCCCTTGCCGGTGCAGCCGTGGCAGATAGCGTCCGCGCCCTCTTTCTTGGCGATCTCAACGATTCTTTTTGCGATTATCGGACGTGCAAATGACGTACCGAGAAGATATCTGTTCTCATAAACAGCCTGCGCCTTGACTGTGGGGAAAATAAATTCCTCTACAAATTCCTTTTTAAGATCCTCGATATAGAGCTTGGAAGCGCCGGTCTTTATAGCTTTTTCCTCCAGACCGTCAAGCTCGGTGCCCTGTCCGACGTCGCCTGAAACAGCGATAACTTCGCAGTTGTTATAATTTTCTTTGAGCCACGGGATAATAATTGATGTATCAAGTCCTCCGGAATAAGCTAAAACTACTTTTTTGATATCCTTTTTTGCTTTTGCCATTGTAAATTCCTCCATAAAATTTATTTTAAAATTTTCTTTTCTGACATTACAGAATAATTATACACTATTATAGATGTTTGTCAAGTCTTTTTTTGCATAATTTTATTAACGTTTTGATAAATATACAAAATATTCTGTATAAAAACAGCAATATTCATTTTAAAATGAATATTTTTGTCCTTCCGCCAAGATATAGCATTTCATAAACGGCTATGCCAAACAAGAAGCTGATTTTAGCATATTTTATACTTACCGATAAATGATAATTTGCGGGGAAGCGCAAATTTATTTATCTGTGTTGCCAAACAGCTCACTGGGCTGTTTGGCAAG
>CANQXX010000015.1 GCA_947627905.1 uncultured Clostridia bacterium | reverse complement strand
TAAAGCGGCTTCAATTCACCCCTTGCGGAGCTCTTTTTAAGGGGAATTTCGCCGTCTGCGGACGGCGACAAGGGGCTCTGCCCCTTGACCCCGCGAGCTGGGCTCAGCTCGACCAGCTATAATATTTTTTAAGCGTTGTGAATTTTAGATATTAAAGGCTTAACACCAAACATACCCGCCCCCTTGAGGGGGCTACACGTTCAAACGGCTTACTATTTAAACTTAATTCGGGGGTGACATTGCCCGCGGGGGCTTCCCCGCTAAATTATCATTTGTTTAAGACAACCTTTTATTGTGACCGGATAATATGTAAAAATATTCTTTATTTTTTAAGAACAATGCAATACGCCGCCAAAAAATTTCCGAAAAATAAGTTAATATATGTCTAAACGGCAAAATATTTGCAGGATTTTTAAAAAATGCTTGCAAATCAGTCTGAAATGTATTATTATATAATATGGTGTGTGCAGAAAGTCTGCCAAATTCTGTTGTTTACCGAAAGGAAGGATCGCTATGAAACTTAGCGAAATGAGCAGCGAACAGCTTGCTTCTTTTATGGACGATTGCCGCAGAGAATACGATGACTACAAGTCCAAAGGCATGAAGCTCGATATGTCCAGAGGAAAGCCCGGAGCCGATCAGCTTGATATCTGTATGCCAATGTTTGATGTATTTACCAATTCGGCAAGCATGATAACCGAGGACGGCATTGACTGCCGCAATTACGGCGAGCTTACCGGTATTGCAGACGCCAAGCGCCTTTTCGGAGAGCTTCTGGGCGTTGCTTCCGATGAGATAATAATAGGCGGCAACTCAAGCCTTGCCATGATGTACGATACCGTTTCAAGAGCCCTTTCCCACGGCGTTTACGGCAGCAAAAAGCCATGGAACAAATATGAAAAGATAAAATTTCTGTGCCCTGCTCCCGGATATGACAGACATTTCGCTATCTGCGAGCATTTCGGTATTGAAATGATAACCATTCCCATGAAGTCGGACGGTCCCGACATGGATATGATAGAAAAACTTGTCGCCGAGGACGAAACTATCAAGGGCATATGGTGCGTTCCGCTCTATTCCAATCCGGACGGCATTGCATATTCGGACGAAGTAGTGAGAAGATTTGCGGATCTTTCCCCTAAAGCCGAAGATTTCAGGATATTCTGGGATAACGCATACTGCGTTCATCACCTTACGGATACTCCGGATCACATTCTGAATATCCTTGACGAATGCAAAAAGACCGGCAAGGAAAATATGGTGTTCATCTTCGCTTCAACTTCAAAGATATCTTTCCCCGGCGCAGGAGTTGCGATCATGGCAGGTTCAGCAGCCAATATGAAGCAGATAACCAAGCTGATGGGCATACAGTGCATAAGCTACGATAAGATAAACCAGCTCCGCCATGTAAAATTCTTCAGGAATGTTGACGGGATAAAGGCTCATATGGCTAAGCACAAGGAGATAATAGCCCCTAAATTCAAGCTCGTTCTTGATATGCTCAGCGAACAGATCGACGGGCTTGGGATACTGGAATGGAACAAGCCCAACGGCGGATATTTCGTTTCGGTAAATACCCTTGACGGCTGCGCAAAAAGAGTAGTTCAGCTTTGCAAGGAAGCCGGCGTTGTACTTACTGCCGCAGGGGCAACGTTCCCATACGGGATAGACCCAAGGGACAGGAACATAAGGATAGCTCCTACTTATCCCCCGCTCAGCGAACTTGAAACAGCCATGAAAATATTCTGCCTGAGCGTAAAGATAGCTTCCGCAGAAAAATATATAGGATAAATAAAAAAACACCGCTTAGCCGGTGTTTTTTTATTTATAAAAGCCTTTGCATATACACGTTTCAGAATATCCTGTAAAAGTGATTGAAAAGCACAAAACCTGTAACATCGTCTCCGCGGTAAAAGCTGAACACCTCCATAGGCTCACTGCTGACGATATTGTACGAATTTACATATACGATGATAAATCCGGCTGTAAATGCTGCCATAAGCAGCACTGCCGTACAGGAATACAAAACTCTTCTGCGGAAACGTTCCTTTTCATCAATATTTTTCATATTTTCACTTTCCTTCGGAATATTAAGGACGCGGTGACGTCCTATGTAAAAAGCTCCGCCAGCGACCTGCCGATAAGTTCGCCGCTGTATACAGCCTGATCTATGCTGTTTGCGTGTCCGCCCACCTCTATAAGTATCGAACCTGTTGTAAGATCCTGATTATATTTTCGGTAATCAAAAAGTATGGGACGTGTAAGACCTTCATAACTGCTTTCAAGCTGTCTTTGCAGAGCGCAGGCAAAACGGAAATTCTTCATATAATCCGGCATATCCATAGTTCCGTCGTCACAGCCGCTGATTATCATCACCTGAGCTGCATTCCTGCCGTTTATTTCAGCAACGGGAGCTATCCTTTCGCCGTCGGAGCGTTCTATGGCGTCTCTGTGGATATCGAGAACTATTTTTATGGACGGATATTCTTCAAGAATTTTCTGTACTGTCTCACGGCTGCGGTCATAGCTGCCGTTGTAGGAAGGATAATCATGCATCGTTGTATCATGTATAACTGATATACCTGCTTCTTCAAGCTGTTCGGCAATGGCATCGCCTACGGCTGCCATGTTCATTCTTTCATCGGTAGTTCTGGAAATAAAGCTGCTGTCATAAAAATCCCGTTCATAGGGTTCATAGCTTTCGGTCGTATGGGTATGCATTATAAGTATCTGCGGATCGCTGTTTTTTTCTATCCTGATATCGGGAGCAAGGCGGCTCTCCGCAAGGAGCTTTTCATTCGGAACGTCCGTTACGTTTCTAACCTGCCCTGCCACGTCAAGATCTATGTAATCATCGCCTTTTAGCGTACCATAATGCACAGAAGTTATCGTTCCGTCGTGATCTTCAATGCTTTCGGGATATGGTCTGGGACCTGCATCGGGATCCTCGTCACGGACATATCTTTCCTCGTCGGAGCTGTTAGGTATACCGGGAGCGCCGAAAGAAAGCATATCCGTATCGTCAACGGTAAAAACAGGTTTTTCCGCATAAACAATATCCGTATTTCCGGAGAGCTCGTCCGGCAATATTTCAGAGTTTTCCTCGTTATGCCCGTAAATGTTTTCATTGTCAAATTGAAAAATATCCCCTGCCGACAACGCCGCTGACGCGCTTGCTGCCAAGAAAAGGACCGTTTCCGCAGGCGGAACGGCTGATATTACCGCCGCTGCCATTATCGGAAAAAGAATTACAGTAAGCACAGCCGCCGCAGCTATGCGGAGCCTGTCCCGTTTTTTACGGCTTTCCATTAAATATCCTCCTAAACCATGCGTTCCGTAAATATCTGTACGAATAAATATTATGCCGTAAGGGAGGAAAAATATTCCCGAAAAAACAAAAATGTCACGCAGAAATTATTTCCGCGTGACAAATTTTATTTTCGTACTATACCGTATTTAAGATAAAATCTTTCAATATCTGCATCTTCGCTTACAAGCTCCGCAAAATGCAGCTTCTTATCTGCCGCACTGTAAAAGCCTATGGTTTTTTCGCCTGTGCAGATGCTTGATTCTATTCTGATATCCTTACCGGAAAATCCCTCCGGAATAGGAAGCGGCTTTATCTTTTTCATGATGAACCTGCTCCGGCGTATACCCTTACGCCTGAGTTGAAGACATCTTTGCCTTGTAATCGTCTTTCAGCTTCTGGAGACGTACAGAATCCTCCTGACGCTGGAGCTTTGCAGCGTCCTGTATCTTTCTTGTCTCGTCGATACCGTCAACGATTATGCGCCATGTTTCCTCAAGAGTATCTACCTTTATGGAGCTTCCGGAAGCAAGCTGTGTGGTAAGTTTTGTCTGAGCAACGGTATTTTCGGCATTTTTCAGAAGCAGTTCATTTGTCTTTTCATCAAGAGCCGACATAGCCTCCGCCTGAACTCTCTGTCTCTTGAGCATTACAGCCTGAGCAAGTGACTGCTTGAATACAGGCATGGTGATTATAAATGCGGAATTTATCTTTCTGATAAGATTAAGATTTGAGAACTGCATTGCTTTCAGCATAGGAACTGTCTGCATAGCAACATTTTCAGCTATTTTCAGATCCATTACCCTCTGTTCAAATACCTGACGGGTCTGCTCAAGGGTCTGAAGATCCATAGCTACAGCGCCGGAATCCGGTTCTTCTTCAAGTTTCTTGCGGTAATCGGCAATATACTGATCCAGCTCTACACAAGCCTGTTCGCCTGCCATGATATAAAGAAGAAGATCCTTATAATACTGGATATTTGCGTTGAACATGGTCTCCAGCTTCACATTAGAGGCTTCTATCTCGGTCTCATACTGCTTGAGCTGAACATATACCTTATCCACCTCGTCGCCCATAGTATGGTACTTTGCAAGTATCTTGTCAAGCTGCTTTCTCATATTGGCAAAAAGACCTTTTTTCGCTCCGTCATCGGCAAGTTCTTTAGCGTCGAACTGTGCCATTATTGCGGACAGATGCTGCAAAAGCGCACCGGAATCGTTGATTTTTTCAATATCCATTGAATTGAGCACCTGATCGGAAGCCTTGGAAATTTCCAAAGCTACCTCGTTGCCGAATTTTACAATGGAATTTACATCATTTACGTTGATAGTGCTTACCAGTTTGTCAACTTCCTCATTTTTTATCAGTTCCTGTTTCAGCTCCTCGGTTTTCTCAACAATGGAAAACTGCTGTGACTGGGGTTCAGCTTCGATCGCAGGAGCAGGAGCGCCCTCTCCGGCAGCGGCTGTTGTTGCCTGAGCTTCTGCTTCAGACGATGGGGTGAATTGAAGTGCCATTTACTTTCTTCCTTTCCTGAATAATTTTCCGAACAGACCTCCGTCGTCCTGTCCCGGTACGGAATCCGGTATCCTGAATTTCGGGATATGGACGTTGTATTTGAACTCATTCATGACATGAGTTTCAAATGCGGTATCACTTACAAAGGTCTCAATATTTTTATAGCCCGTAGGCGTATAAACAAGAATATCAAAGCCCAGCAGGCTGTACAGAACAAGCTGTATACACTCTACCTTGCTGAAAGTATCTTCTATAACGTCAATGACTATCAGCTTAGGGATATCCTTTGTGAAATCATATTTTTGCAGTAATTTCAGTATCTCTCTGTCAATATTCGTTCCGACATATATCACCATGGGAACGAGCTCGCTTTCGGGAAGCGTCAGGAAACCGCTGTCCACCGCCTCCTGCATTTTGCCGAATATGAGCAGCTGCAGGCTGTCCGAAAGAAAACTGTATTTGTTCAATGGAGAATTTTTCAGCTTGTCTGCAAAAATTTTTGTACCGTCATAATACGGCTTGTAAACATCAAGCTGTGATTCGGCATACTTTCTGTAGCTTGGCGACTTGTGTATCAGCCTTGTATACGGCGACAGCTTCTGCTTTAATCCGTCCCAGTAATCGTTAAGATTGCCGCCGTTCACTCCGCTTATCTTGGCAAATATCGTAGGGACGGTCACCTTGCCGTCCTTTACGGCAAATCCGGTCCTGTACTTTGCCTGCTGATGCCAGAGAATATCTATCTCGTCATATGTTGTACTCAGAGTTACCGACTGCATATCATCAAACTGAAAATCGCGGAACATGGTATCTCCGCTGTAAAGTATGCCGTCCAGTTCTTTTGAAGCGTTATAAGCCACCGTAGCCAGCTTTGTCCTGACGAGCTTATCAGGATACGGCGCTACAGGAGACGAGCCGGAAAGCTCAAATATCTGCATACGTCCTTCAAGATTGTTCCTTGAAAGAACGGGTATCGGGGCTTTGCTGCTGCATATGTACAGCACATCTATACCCAGCCTTGACATAAAATGCAGGAACATTACCCCGCCGGGATCTATTCCGCCGTAATATATCAGCACCGGTATTTCGGAATGACCGTTTTTATACTCTTCCGAGCCAAAACAGCGGTTCATTCGTATAATAAGCGTCCGAGCCGTTTCAAGCATTGCTTCGCCGCTCATATTTTTAAGAAACAAAGGGAGCGTTTCCTTGGCAAGCCTTGTCCTTACATCATCGCAGGGAATATTTATTTTTTCCGTAAGCGCCTCAAGAAGTTTTTTACTGTCCGAAGTATCCATTCCCTCAAAAGCGGAAAGCTCCTCCTGTGACGGCGGACTCATTTCATATTCTATATAGAACAGCAGCTTCGGGGACTTGATAAGATCCTCCCGGAGCGAATACAGCATATTGTTAAATTCCGCCTGTTCGCTTTTCTCCATAGGAGTACCCACCAGCGCGGCAAAATACACCGGTATGAGCTGTTCGGCGGTAAAATGTCCTCCCCTTGATGAAAGGCGGTCGGTATGCGATTCAAATATATCCTTGCCAAGCGTTTCCGCAGAAGTGGTAACTGTCTGGACAAGTTTTTTATTTTCGGTGGAAAAACCTTCAAAAACCATGATAAAAAGCCTTTCGGGTAAATTTCTGAAAATTTTAAAAATATGAACTTTCTTTATCAATTATACTATATATCATATATTATGTCAATAGAATATACGGAATTTTTCCTATCAAAATTACGGCTGCATATTTTAAAAGTCCGCTTCATAAGAAAACGGACTTTCTGTGTTTTAAGCATATCATCAGGGAGTATCATAATACTTCTTGACGGCAACGATCTTTCCGCCCTTTTTATACACTCTCGGAACACGCCTGCTTATACCGCAGACTATCTCATAGCCTATAGTCCCGAAGCTCGCCGCAAGGTCATCTGCCGTTATCATCTCATTTCCGTCCCTGCCTATAAGAGTGACCTCATCGCCCTCGGAAATGCCGTCAAGACCGGTTATATCAGCCATCATCTGATCCATGCAGATACGTCCTGCGCCTTTGGCGCGCTGTCCGTTTATAAGCACTTCGTTCTTTCCCGAAAGCAGCCGCGGGTATCCGTCGGCATAACCGCACGGGATAGTAGCGATCACCCTGTCTCCGTCGGCTGTATAGGTTCTTCCGTAGCTTACAGTATCGCCTTTATGTATGGTCTTTATCTGTGAGATCACCGACTTTAGCTCCATTACCGGCGCAAGATCTACCGGCATTTCAAGTGAATTATCCGGTTTAAGACCGTAAAGTACTATTCCCAATCTGGCAAGAGTACTTCTTTCATCACGGTGAAATATTGCTCCGGCGCTGTTAAGACAGTGCTTGTGGATAAATCTTACACCCAGCTTTTCGGCGGCTTCGGCGGCAGCAAAAAATCTCCTCTGCTGCTCCTTGGTGAAAAGTATATCGTTTCCGGACAAGCTGTCGGCTACCGCAAGATGAGTAAAAACTCCCTCTGCGCGGATATTCGGCATAGAAGCGATCTTTGCGATATCCTCGCCGCATTTTGCGGGATCAGAGGCAGAAATGCCCACTCTTGACATTCCCGTATCAAGTTTGATATGCAGTCTTACCGGCTTTGACGCTCTTGCGGATATCTCTTCGGCGTGCTTCATCGACACCACCGAGCCGATAATATCGTTTTCCGCAAGTATATCGGAATATTCGGGATCGCTCCAGCTCAGGATCAGTATATCTCCCTTGCAGCCGGCTTTTCTTATCCTCAGGGCTTCATCAATATTTGATACGCAGAAGAAGTCCACTCCCATGTTCTGATAAAGCTCCATTATTTCGGTATCGCCGTGACCGTATCCGTCCGCCTTTATAACACAGGCAGGCTTTATGCCGCCGAGAATATTTTTCAGTACTTCAAGATTATGTTCCGCTACGTCAAGGTCTATTTCCGCGCGGACACGTTTCAAAAGATCATGTTCCATATGGATATTCCTTCCATGAAAATTTATATCGCCTTTTTAAAAGGTTTTTGAAAAATCTATTGTAAAAACGGAATATTTGTGCTATAATATATTCCGTACAGCATGATCCACAAAAAGCGAGGTGGGCTTATGAACGCTTCCGATATCCTGAAAAACAGGACCATATGCTTTTCAGGACACCGACCGGAAAAACTTCCGTATGGGGGCAGCGAACGCAGTTCCGTAACAAGGGTCATAAAAAGTATACTCTATAAAGCCATTCTTGACAGCATCGGAGAAGGCTATGACACCTTCATCACCGGACTTGCCCGCGGAGTAGACCTCTGGGCAGGCGAGATAATCCTTGAGCTGAAAGCTCAGGGAGAAAAGATAAAGCTGATCGCCGTCGCTCCGTACAAAGGACACGGAAAGAACTTCCGCGGCAGCGAAAAATTCCTGCTTGGCAATATCCTGCTGAAAGCAGATGAAACGGTATATATCAGCGAAGCATATTCAAGGGGCTGCATGAGAATGCGCAACGAATACATGGTCGATCATTCCGGAAAGCTCATCGCGGTGATTTCCGACTACAGAAGCGGCACAGGCGCCACTATAAAATATGCTCAGAAGCAGGGCGTTATTACCCGCTTGATTGACGTAAAAAAACTTGATGAACAGATCAGGCGCATGGGCAGCAGCAACATAAATTACGAAAATTTTCTGACGTAGTTATTATAACACATCTGCATAATTTTTTCAACTGCATTTGACATGAATTATGAAAGGAATGTACTGCATGGCAAAAAAAAGCACAAAAATAGCTGTCACATATATTGTGACCATACTGTCTACCTTCGTCATAATCGGAGGAATATTCTGGATACTCATGCAGCAGCTTCTGTCACCTAAGGAAGAGAAAGAAAGTACCCCAAGCATTGATCCGCTTGCTTCAACAGAAGAATTTGTACCCTCTCCGGAGGACAGCAAGACCACGCTTTTTATATTCGATTCCGCAAAAAGGTCAAGCGGCGTCTGCTTTGTGATAGTGAGAATGGACGTTGATGACCGCAAACTGATCGTCATGCCTGTACCGTCGGACACATATGCAAAACTGGACGGCACCGAAAACAGCATATATGAATTTTACCGCACAGGCGGAACTTCAAAAGCTGTCAGCGCCGCAGAGGCTATGTCCGGTCTTGATATGGATTATTATGTAAAACTGGACAATGAAAGTTTTATGACATTTGTGGATATTTTCGGAGGGGTCGATGTCCATATCCCGTACAATCTTATCTATACCGATCCTGATACCGGCGAAGATACCATTTTCCACGAGGGTGACACATATCTTACTTCAAACGATCTGTGCAAGCTGTTTACCTACCCCCTTTATACCAGCGGCGAGGAATACCGCGCAAAAACGGTAGGTCTTTACGTTACCGAACTTATAAACGGAAATGTTTCAAGCGGATTTGCGGATAACATAAACGATTATTTCAGCATGGTAATAAATTCCTCAATAGAGACAAATTTTACAGCCTATGATTTCAGCGAACAGTCAGACGCCATGAAATATGTTGCGGACAATCCGGATAAGATCGCTAAGCTCGTTTCGGTAACAGGTTCATACAACGAAAACGGACTTTTTGTTCTTGATGAAAATTTTGTAAAAGCCATTCCCGAATGGATGCAAATAAGCACAGACACATACGAGTAAACCCGTTATATGGAATTTTACGTCTCATTTTATTAAAATATCTGCTGCGAATAAAAACGCAGGAATATCAAATAATACTCTCGGAAGTATATTCTTCCGAGAGTTTTTGCTTTTCAATATGCTTTTTCTAAATTTCAGGCGCTATCACGTCTGATATGCGGAAAGATCATAAACAGCAGCTCTTGGCGGCAAAGCCGCGCCACACAGCCGTGTGGCATAAGAGCATAGTATAATGAAAGGGTGAATAAAATGCTTGATAAGATCGCACTTACGCTGCTTATTATCGGAGGACTCAACTGGGGTCTCGTAGGTATCTTCAGCTTTGACCTTGTGGCATGGCTGTTCGGCGGTACGGGCGCAATACTCAGCAGGATCGTCTATGTAGTTGTAGCGCTTTCCGCTATATGGTGCATTACTCTGCTTTTCAAGAACGACAGAGTAACAGCAAGAAGCTGAGCATAAACGATCATCACACAGCTTTAAAAGCCGCGTCAGAACGCCGGATACGGAGTTATGACACGGCTTTAAGGCGTTTTTTATGCATTTTTCCTCAAAAGACACACCGCATGAGCGGCTATGCCCTCCTTTGCTCCGGAAAAACCAAGTCCTTCCTCGGTCGTGGCTTTCACGCTTATCTGAGAAATGTCACATTCAAGCGCAGAGGCTATGTTTTTGCGCATTTCAATGATATATCCCGAAAGTTTTGGAGCCTGACATATTATTGTACTGTCAATATTTTCTACGGAATATCCCTGCCCGGAAATTATTCCTTTTACTTTTTTAAGCAGTCCGATACTGTCTGCGCCCTCATATAAAGGATCGGTGTCCGGAAAATGCTTTCCTATATCTCCAAGGGCAAGAGCGCCGAGAAGTGCGTCCATTACCGCATGGACAAGAACATCTGCGTCAGAATGTCCCAGCAAGCCTTTTTCATAGGGGATCTCTGTTCCGCCGAGGATCAGCTTTCTCCCCTCCGAAAGCCTGTGGACGTCATATCCGTGACCAATGCGCATCATAAATTTTCCCTCCGTTTAAGAAAGGCTTCCGCAATATCAATATCTTCCCGTGTAGTAATTTTTATATTGGTATGATCCGACGGTGAAACGCATATTTTTACTCCCACAGCTTCCGCAAGCTGGCAGTCATCGGTAAAATCAAGTTCGTGATCGCGTGCAAAGTTTATTCCCTTTACATACACGTCCCGTCTGAATATCTGCGGCGTCTGGGCGGCATAAAGGCTTCTTCTGTCGGGAGTGTCGGTGATAAGGCCGCCGTTCACAACTTTCAGAGTATCTTTTACAGGAACTCCCAGTATAGCTCCGCCGAATACCGAAGCGTCCTTGATACATTTCCTTATATGCTCCGGCGAGACAAGCGGACGCGCTCCGTCATGCACGGCAATGTACCTCGTTGCCTTATCGGTCTGCATGAATGCGTTGAAAACCGACTGCTGGCGCGTCTCCCCGCCGCTTACCGCAAGCCTGAATTTTGTAACGTTATATTCTTTGGCAAGGCGTTCTATTTCGGGGATATCCTTTTCTCTTGCCGCCGCAATTATTTCCGTGACCTCGTCGATCGCTTCAAATGCCAGCATGGAACGGATAACTACCGGGATACCGCATATCTCCGCAAGCTGTTTGTTTATCCCCTCCATACGGGAGGAATTTCCTCCGCAGGCTATGATAACGGATACTGATATATCGGACATACGAAAACTCCTTTACATTACCTCTTTGAAGCTTCCCATAAATCTGAAAAAGCTCATTTCGTTTTCAAGATCATGGAGCAGGGCAACTACTTTCGGATCGGTGCAGCTTCCCTTGAAATCCAGATAGAACATTACTTCAAAATCACTTCCGGCAATATTTTTGCTTTCTATCTTGGAAAGATTAAGTCCCGCAACATAGAACTTTGTAAGCATACGGTACAATGAACCGGGAGTATCCGGAATGGTCACACAAACGGTTATAGTATCGGCGTCCTCCGGAGATATGTATTCTTTTGAAAAACATATAAAACGGGTATAATTCGGATAAGCGTCAGCAATGCGGTCATTCAATATTTCCAGACCATACAGCTCGGCGCATTGCTTTGAGCATATGCAGGCTATGGACGGATCATTCTTTTCGCGGACAAGCTCGGCGGAAAGAGCCGTGTTTGCATACTCACGGCGTATAAGACCGTTTTCCTTTATAAATTTTGAACACTGTTCAAGAGCCTCTTCCTTGGAATAAACATATTTTACAGTACCGGCGGAAGCGCCTTTTACGGCAGCAAGGCAATGAGTTATCTCAACACGGACAAGAGAACAGATATTGAAATTATGCTTTGACATAAGCTCATATGTCTCGGATATATTGCCTATTGTGGAATTTTCCAGCGGAAGAAGCCCGAAATCCGCTTCGCCTGTTTCAACGGCGTTGAAAACGTCCTCAAAAGAGGTGTAAAAAACAGCAGGCTTGTCCCCGAAAAGTTTTTTGCACGCAGCTTCGGAATAAGCTCCGGCAGTTCCCTGACAGGCAATTTTTCCTGCTTTTTCAGGAACAAACGGTTCGGGTGAGAAAAGCCGGGTATCATGTTCTATCTCCATATTCTGGATACATTTGCTTATATCCATTATATTCTGGAAAAGCATTGCCGCTCCGTCCTTCAAGTCGTCAGGAGCATTTCTGCGGACGCGTTCTATTACCTGTTTTTCCCGTCCGCCCTGCATGACGGGAAGATTATTTTCCTTTTTAAATTCCGCAACGGCGCGGCAGACGTCCATTCTGTCGGTAAACAGTTTAAGTATTTCGCTGTCAATAACGTCGATACGGTCTCTGAGTTCGTTCAGGTTCATTGGTATTCCTCCAAAAAAGCATTACAAGAAGATTATACAATATTTTTGGAGCAAAAGCAATATATTTACACGGAAATTTTATCATATTCCGCACAGATTAAGTATCGCAAGCGCTATAAGAGCCGCTCCGCATATCCAGCCAAGATCCTTATTGATAAGGGAAAACGCTATTTTGCCGAGCTTCTGACCTATCATTACCGACAGCAGACCGACAGCAAAGGACAAAGCGGCAAGCAAAGCTATTCCCCTGCTGCCAAATCCGGCGCTTATACCGGTAACGGCAGAATCCGCCGACAAAGCTACAGACAGAGCAGCGGCTTCTTTTACGGAAATGCTTTTTGAACCGTCCTTGTCGGCGGCTGTGCCGTCAAACAAAAGCACGGCGGGATTATTACTTCCATTTTTGTTTTTGAAAACGAGGTCTTTAAGGAAATTTTTCAGCAGATCGAAAACACCAAGCGCCGTCAGCAGGATAAATGAGATCATACCGCAGGCTCTTTCCGGAACGGCAAACCTTGCAGCCCCCGACAGTGCTGCCGAAAGAACAAGAAAAAGCGTTCCCGTAAAACTTATCACCAATGCTGAACGAAACGGTATCTTTATACCTGCGCTGCCCATTCCGAGAGCGGCGGCAAAACCGTCCACAGACACGGCAAATACCAGAAGCAGTATTTTTATCATAAAATTATCATACCTTTTGAAAATATTTCCATTGCAGGATAAATTACTAACATTTTATGATAAAATTTTAAAAAGGTGATTGACTAATCGCGAAAAATGTGCTATTCTATATATTGTTCATGTAAGAATTTCCTTTTTTGGAATAACTTACAGTTCTGAGCATCCTTCAGATCTTTTACATATTTATATCGTCGCAGAAAAATAACTTACTACATTTATTGTGTTTCGATCAAAATCGGAGGTGTTGAAAATGCCGTTGAAAGAACGAGTTTTGGCGGTTTTGGAGGAAAATAAAGGAAAAAGCGTTTCCGGAAGCGAGATAGCGCGCAGCGTTGGAATGACGCGCAGCGCAGTATGGAAAGCGGTAAAATCCCTGCGTGAGGAAGGATATTCTATCTGTGCCGTGACAAACAGGGGCTACTGCCTTTCGGAAGAAAGCGATTTTCTTAGCGAACAGTCTATTGTGCCGAATCTCCGCACGAAAGCCCTCGGAAGAAAGATAGATGTGTTCAAGACCGTTGATTCTACCAATAATTTTGCCAAAAGTCTGGCTCAGCTCGGAGCAGTACACGGTACTACAGTTATTTCCGAAACACAGACTCACGGAAAAGGCAGAATGGGAAGATCTTTCTACGCTCCTCTTGGAATGGGCATTTATATGAGCATAGTGCTGCGCCCCGAATTATCGGGGGAACATTCCCTGCTGATAACGTCCTGCGCGGCAGTCGCAGTTGCGGAAGCCATAGAAAATGTTTCCGGACTGGAATGTAAAATAAAATGGGTAAACGATATTTATGCAGGCAATAAAAAGCTCTGCGGCATACTTACCGAAGCGTCGGTAAATGTTGAACAGGGCGGTCTGGAATATGCCATAGTCGGCATAGGAGTGAACGTACAGAACGTATCCTTTCCGAAAGCTATTGCAGACACAGCAACTTCGATAAAAATGGAAACAAACGCACCGGTATCAAGGAGCGTCCTTGCGGCGGAAATACTGAACTGCCTCGAAGAACGTCTTGCTACAGTGAAAGAAAAAAGTTTCATGGACGAGTACCGCAGACGTTCAAACGTGATAGGCAGACGCATTGAAGTGATACACAATGACGTTTCCGAGATAATGGACTGCACGGGCATAGACGAGATAGGCAGACTGCTCGTCCGCACGGCAAGCGGCGAAGAAAAGGCGCTTATGTCGGGAACGGTAAGACTGGCTGAATAAAAATACAAAACACCGCACAAAGGCTTTATCCGACCTTTGCCCGGTGTTTTATACTTTCCGCAGGCGGCGAGGAAAATTTCCGCCTGCGGGATTTTTTTCTGCGTCATTGCTCCGGAATATTGCTTTCCGTAAGGAACGTCTGAGCGGAAAGAGAAATAAGAGGTACGGTAAATCCGTTTTCTCCGGTCATGGAAATATCGCCGCCTATAAGCCGATCGTCGCATATCATCATAACGGCGGTGACGTTGTCGGGGTAGTCGGGATAGTTGAGCACCTGATACTTGATGACCGTGACTTCCCTGCCGGCAAATTTCTCAAGATCGAAGCCCTGCTCCTTCTGAAGAGCGGCATATTCCTCGTAAACGCCGTCAAATACAGACGGAACTATGACTTCGTCCTTTGAAACAGGCTCGGGCTTTACGATCCAGCCCTGACGGTTAAGAAATTCTACGCGCATTGCGTTGGTAGGCATTGTAAACATCTCATCAGCTTCCGATTCGTCCTTTGCCTTTGAAAAGAAAATAAGTGCAGCAGCCGCTGCGGCAGCAAGTATCAGAAACAAAATTATTTTAAATCCTTGATTTGATGAACTTTTGCTCACGTTTAACAGCTCCTTTGCAGCATTTGTTTAATATTTATGCAGGCAAGTCCTTAAAAAGTACAAGTTTTACAGTGTCATTAAAATTTTTCCGGCATAATTTAATATAGGTCTTGAAAGGTTTTTTAGGGCTGTAAAACAATTGACGATCACTACTTAAACATCTGAAAGGAGATATGCCGCCGGTCGGCATAACTTGATTATGAATACAGCAAAGACGCTGCATAATATGCGTGAAGGCACTTCTGCAAGGGTAAAAACGCTGCTTAATGACGGAAGCATGCGCCGCCGTTTGCAGGATATGGGACTTATAGAAGGCACATCAGTGCTTTGTCTGCAAAGAAGTCCTTCGGGAGATCCCATTGCTTACCTTATACGGGGAGCGGTAATAGCGCTCCGTGAAGAGGACAGTTCAAAAATACTGGTAGAATAAAAGAAAGAAGTCCTTTCAGAATGAAAGGACTTCTGTTCTTTCTGCAATAAATTCCCGCCGGAGCGTCAGCTTCCCTCTCCGGAAATAAGTGCGATAGGATCTATCCACTCTCCGTTTTTCTTTACGGCGAAATGGAGATGTGATTCCTCGCTGATCTCGCTTTCAGCAGTATTTCCAACAGAACCTATGACCGTTCCGGCAGAAACGTCCTGTCCCTCGGCAACAGGGACGTCCTTGCTCAGTCCGCAGTACCAGCCTTCAAGTCCGCTGCCGTGGTCAATGATAACGCATACCCCAAGAAGCTGATCTTCACATACGGTCTTTACGGTCCCACCGGTCATACTTTTGACTTTTTCACCGGGAGCACCGGCAATGTCAACGCCGTCGTGAGTTTTCCAGACATTAAGCGTTTTGGACTTCACCAGCTCTCCGTCGGAAAAAATGTTTATCACCTCTCCGTTCAGCGGTCTTACCATTGCAGAAGGAGCCGATTCGGTCTCCTTTTCCGAAGTTTCCGTTTCTTTCGGAACTGCTGTTGTAACAGCTGCCGATTCCGCAGGAGCTTCTGTCTTTGACGGAGCGGAAGTTTCCGCCGGTTTTCTGATGTTCGTCTGACCGATGTCAACGGGAGCGCCTTCGGCATTTTCCTCGTCCGCATCTGCGGAAAATGTATCGCTGTTTTTTCCGATCAGCTCGGTATTAAGTTTATCGGAAATAGAAGTATAGGAATAATATCCTGCAGCTCCTACTGCGAGGACGCATATCCCGGCGGCGATCAAAAGACCTTTTCCGGACAGCTTGCCGATCTTGAACTTAGAATTGCTCATAAAATTTCACCTCGAGCATAGTTTTGACAGCTTTGGTGATTTTATTCCTGAAAAAATAAAAATATTTGGGAAAAGAAGAAGAACATGATACCGGTAAATTTTTTAAACGGATTTATGGAAAAAAGTTGACATACACATTTTTTTCTGATATAATATTTATCGGTCCGGCATCTGCCGGAAATAGCTTGGAAAGGAGCTTACCCGCTTTCAGTGGGTAAATTATAACTATGGCTGCTAATATCGTTATCGGAACTCAATGGGGAGACGAAGGAAAAGGCAAAGCTATCGACCTGCTTGCTTCAAGAGCGGACGTTGTCGTGCGTTCTCAGGGCGGAAACAATGCCGGTCATACCGTTGTCGCAGGCGGTGAAACATATAAGCTCCACCTTATCCCCTCCGGAATACTTTATAAAGATACACTTTGCATGATCGGAGCAGGCGTTGTGATTGACCCGAAGGTCCTGCTGGAGGAAATAGACGGACTTTCAGAAAGAGGAGTTTCCTTTGACAATTTCAGGATCGATCCCCGCGCACATATAATCATGCCTTGGCATATAATACTGGATGGTCTGTCCGAAACGTTCAGAGGGAACATGGATATCGGCACTACAAAGCGCGGTATAGGTCCATGCTACATGGATAAATACGAAAGAAGCGGCATACGCGTTTATGATCTTGTCCACCCGGAAATATTCGCGGAAAAAGCACGCGCTACAGGAAAGCTCCGCAACAGCATAATAACCAATGTTTTCGGAGGAACTGCCGTTGACATAGACGCCGTTATAAAAGAATACACGGAATACGGCAAGCGCCTTGCAAAATATGTTGACGATGTTTCGGTACTTACCTATGAGGCTTACAAAGCCGGAAAAGAAATACTTTTTGAGGGCGCTCAGGCAACGCTTCTTGATATTGATTTCGGAACATATCCTTATGTCACCAGTTCGCACCCTATTTCAGCAGGAGTGTGCATAGGAACAGGAGTAGGTCCTACAATGATAGACAAGGTATACGGCGTTGCAAAAGCCTATACAACAAGAGTAGGAAAGGGACCGTTCCCTACGGAGCTTGACGATGAAACAGGCGACTATATCCGCAACAACGGCGGCGAATTTGGCACGACTACCGGACGTCCCAGAAGAACAGGCTGGTTTGACGCGGTGATAGTAAGACACGCAGTAAGAGTAAACGGTCTTAACTGCCTTGTGGTGAACAAACTCGATACCCTTGCAGGACTGGACACGCTGAAGATATGCGTTGCATACAAAAAACCGGACGGAACGATAATAAAAGACTTTCCTGCCACGCTCGAAGAGCTTGAGGGCTGTGAACCGGTCTACGAAGAACATAAGGGCTTCAATGATGATATCTCATCATGCAGGACATTTGACGAGCTTCCCGAAATATGCAAAAGCTATATTAAACGTCTTGAAGAGCTTTGCGAATGCAGGATAGCTATGGTAGGCGTAGGTCCGGACAGAGAACAGCAGATAGAAAGATGATCGAAAAAATTCGGCTTTTCCGTTTATATCTGACGGAAAAGCCTTTTTCTTTGCGGTCCGGAGCATATATGCGGCACTGAATTAAAAAATTCACCGTTTTTACTTGCAAATCGGGTAATAATGCAGTATAATAAAATAGTATATTTAATTAGCAATTTTTTATTTTCCGTTTATGGAGGGTTTTTATGTGCGGCTTTGTCGGATTTACAAATACTAAAAATAATTCAAACAAGATAATCGAAGAAATGATGGATAAAATAAAACACCGAGGTCCAGATTCGGGAGGAAAATATATAGACGAAAATATCGCTCTCGGCTTCCGCAGGCTCAGCATAATAGATATCTCATCATCGGGCGATCAGCCTATCTTCAACGAGGATAAGACCAAGGTGCTGCTTTTCAACGGTGAGATATACAATTATCAGTCTATCCGTGGAGAACTTATAAAAGCAGGACATACTTTCAGGACAAATACCGATTCGGAAGTACTTATCCACGGCTATGAGGAATACGGCACAGGAATACTTAATAAATTAAGAGGAATGTTTGCATTCGTCATATGGGACACGGTAAAAAAAGAACTTTTCGGAGCAAGGGATTTCTTCGGGATAAAGCCCATGTATTATGCCGTTATGGGCGATACATTCATATTCGGCTCTGAAATAAAAGCATTCCTTGTTCATCCTGATTTCAGAAAAGAGCTTAACGAAACTGCTCTTGAAAATTATCTTACTTTCCAGTATTCGCCGACAGAACAGACATTTTTCAGGAATGTTTTCAAACTTCTTCCGGCTCATTATTTCACATATTCTGACGGTAAGCTGTCCGTTTCGCGCTACTGGGATATAGAATTTAAGCCGGACGACAGCCACGATCTTGACTACTGGGTGGACGAAATTTCCGACGTTTTCAAAAACTCCGTAGAAGCGCATAAAATTTCCGATGTTGAAGTAGGCAGTTTTCTTTCCAGCGGCGTAGATTCAAGCTATGTAGCCGCAGTTGCAAATGTGGACAAAACATTTACGGTAGGCTTCGGAGAGGACGAAAAATACAACGAGATAGGCTGGGCAAAGGAATTTTCCAAATATATACACAAGGAAAATATCAGCAAGGTCATCTCTCCGGCAGAATACTGGGACAGCATTGAAAAAATTCAGTACCACATGGACGAACCGCTGGCAGATCCGTCGTGCATAGCATTGTATTTCGTATGCAAAAAGGCTTCGGAATATGTAAAGGTGGTACTTTCCGGCGAGGGCGCCGACGAAATTTTCGGAGGATACAACATCTATAAAGAACCTATGTCTGTACCTGCATATAACGCTATCCCCCGACCGATAAGGAGGGCTATAGGCGCTGCCGCTTCAAAACTTCCTGCAAAAAGAGGCGTTAATTTCCTTGTCCGCCGGGGAAAGGACCTTGAAGAACGTTTCATTGGCAATGCTTATATGTTCAGTGAAAAGGAACGCAAAGCGCTTCTCAAAATAAAGACCGACGCTTCGGACGCTATGGAGATCACAAAGCCTTTCTACGATAAGGTAAAGGACGCAGACCCGGTAACAAAAATGCAGTATCTTGACCTGCATCTATGGATGACGGGAGATATTCTTCTCAAAGCAGATAAAATGTCAATGGCAAACAGTCTGGAACTTCGCGTTCCTTTCCTTGATAAAGAAGTTATGACTCTGGCGGAAAAAATACCTGCAAAATACAGAGTTACCGACGAAAACACAAAATTTGCCATGAGAAAAGCGGCTTTGCGTTCCGCTCCACCGCAGACGGCAAACAAGAAAAAACTCGGTTTTCCTGTTCCGATCAGAGTATGGCTCAAGGAGGACAAATATTACAATATCATAAAAGATCGGTTCACCTCCCCTGCCGCACAGCACTTTTTCAATACCGATCTGCTCATAAAGCTGCTTGACGATCACCGCAGCGGCAAAGCGGATAACAGCCGCAAGATATGGACGGTATTCATCTTTCTGGTATGGTATAAAGTATATTTCCCGGAATTATGCGGTTAAAAATGATATTATTCCCCGCCGTGCAAAGCATTTTGCATGACGGGGAATTTTTATGCAAAATATATATTAATACAAAATCCGAGTAAATTTTCGGAAAATCGTCAAAATACTTGACAAATCCGTTGTATTATTATAGAATAATTAATAGAAATAAATTAAGGAGACATTAACGGTGAAAAAGAAAGAAATATTAACCTTTATCGGTCTGGTATTGTCGCTCTGCATGATACCCGACTTTGCGGGGATCGCTGCGGCAGATCTTCCTGTTTATGCAGACGACGAGATAGAACAGTACGACATTCTTCCGGAAGATGATCCGTATTTTTCCATTGAAACCGAAGTTGAAGAAGCGGACGATGCCGAAGAACCATTTGACGATGACGGCAGCAATGACGAAGAAGAAAATGATCCTTACTTCGAGGACAGCGCTATTGCCGGTCAGTTCAATGAGGATAATCGGGTCGTAAAAAATCCTGCAAGAAATCTGAGGCTTAAAGTTCCTCAGAACAATAACATAATCATAGGCGAGACTTTCCAGATCCAATACGGATTTAGTCCGCTTAAATCGGACGATTATGTTACTTTCAAAAGCTATGGGAAACATATCGTTCAGGTAGATGATAACGGTCTTGTCACCGCAGTAGGATTCGGTACGGCAAAAGTAAAGGTAGAGACCTCCAAGGGCATCAAGAAAAACATCTACTTTACCGTTACCGACAGCGAGGGCGGTACTGATTTCAAGATCGGCGATGTTGAATCAATAGACTTTTCCGAACGCTCCGCTATTCTCAGAAAAGGCAGAGAAACACAGATCGAACCTATAATATATCCTTTGGGAATATATGACTATCTTACATATTCTTCCGATGATGAAAGCGTTGCCGAAGTTTCGCCGACAGGTCTTGTAACGGCTGTAGGCGAAGGCACGGCTGTAATAACCGTCACAGCAAGGAGCGGCGCAAGCAACAGCTTTATTGTCACTGTATATGATGATATACTCAGAGGTATAGACGTATCAAAATGGCAGGGCGATATAGACTGGGAGGCTGTTTCAAAAAGCGGAATTGACTATGTAATGATACGCAGTTCATTTGGCTGCGAGGACACCGATATCTGCCTCGAACAGAATGTTGCAGGCTGCGAAGAATACGGCATAGATTACGGATTTTATCATTACACCTATGCAAAAACAGTTGCAGAAGCTAAAAAAGAAGCAAAATTCTTCCTCAGCAGGATAAAGAATTACGATCCCAAATACCCTGTTGTTCTTGATATCGAAGAAGAATTTTACAAGAAAATGAGCCGCAAAAAGGTCACCGATATAATCGACGCATTCATGACCGAACTTGAAAATGCAGGATATTATGCTACTATCTACAGCTATTCAAAATTCTTCGGCGACAACGTGGATATGTCCCGTGTAAAGAAGTACGACATATGGGTAGCAAGCTGGGGCGACAAGGACAAGCTCAATAACAGCTACAACGGTCATTACGGAATGTGGCAGTATTCTTCCACCGGAGAAATAAACGGCATCGACGGAGAAGTTGACCTTAACTACGCTTACAAGGATTATGCTGAAATAATCAGAAAAAACGGTCTTAACGGACAGTAACATAAAAAGCCCGGAATATTCTCCGGGCTTTTTAATATAGCAAAAACGCTCCCGGAAATTATTCGGGAGCGTTATCGTTAATATTCAAAAAGGAAATTACTTATTTCCGCTTGCCATGCTGGCAACTTCGGCAGCAAAATCATCTTTCTTCTTCTCGATGCCCTCGCCTCTCTCAAAGCGAACATACTCAACAACATTGATATTTCCGCCAAGTTCCTTTGCAGCAGTCTTGATGTAATTCTGAACGTTCATCTTGTCGTCCTTTACATAAGCCTGTTCAAGGAGGCAGTTCTCACTGTAGTACTTGCCTACCTTGCCCTCTGCGATCTTTGCTCTAACCTGCTCAGGCTTGGAAGCCATTTTAGGATCTTCAGCCATCTGGGTCATGATGATCTTCTTTTCTTCATCAAGAACTTCCGCAGGAACGGACTCTCTGTTCAGGTAAGCAGGATTCATAGCAGCTACCTGAAGCGCGCAGTTCTTGCCGACTTCAAATACCTTATCAGCAGGAAGATCGGTATCCAGCTTAACCATAACGCCTATGCTTCCGCCGCCGTGAACGTAAGGAACAAGTACGCCCTCAAGTCTCTTGAAACGGCGAATCACCATGTTCTCTCTGATCTTGATGAAAAGATCCTGAAGAGTTTCCTCAACGCTCTTGCTTCCGCCGCTGATAGTTGCAGCTTTCAGAGCGTCAACATCTGCGGGATCCTTTTCAATAACTGTCTTTGCAACAGCAGCAACGAATGCTTTGAACTCGTCGTTGTTTGCAGCAAAGTCTGTTTCAATGTTAACTTCTACAACAGCACCAACATTGCCCTCAACAACGGAAGTAACGATACCCTCCGCAGCAACTCTGGAACTTTTCTTAGCCTGTGTGGCAAGACCCTTTTCACGGAGAATGGTAACTGCCTTTTCGGTGTCGCCCTCTGCTTCTTCAAGAGCCTTTTTGCAGTCCATCATACCAACGCCGGTAGCTTTCATAAGGTCTTTTATCTCCTGTACGGATACAGCCATTTTTATTCCTCCTAAAAACTTATCATTTCCGAAATACGGCAGGGATCATCAACGCCTGCCGTTTTATCGTATATTATTATTATGAAATTATTCAGCAGCTTCTTCTTCGGCTTCAGCCTCTTCAGCTGCAGCAGCTTCCTGTTCGCCCTGTCTGCCCTCGATAACAGCGTCAGCCATAGCGCCGGCAATGAGTTTTACAGCGCGGATAGCGTCGTCATTTCCGGGGATAACGTAATCAACGTCGTCAGGGTCGCAGTTTGTGTCAACGATAGCAACGATAGGAATACCCAGTTTCTTTGCCTCGGCAACAGCGATCTTTTCCTTTCTCGGGTCAACGACAAAGAGTGCTCCGGGGAGCTTTGTCATTGTCTTGATACCG
Organism: uncultured Clostridia bacterium; assembly: GCA_947627905.1. Taxonomy (GTDB): domain Bacteria; phylum Bacillota; class Clostridia; order Oscillospirales; family Ruminococcaceae; genus RGIG8773. The sequence goes on along the minus strand of CANQXX010000015.1, from coordinate 21,966 downwards.
CCAAGATATTTTTCGAGCTTTTCGATCTCGAGCTGGAGCTTTACAACTTCCTTCTTTGGAAGGAGGTTGAATGTTCCGTCCTCTTCCATCTGGTGGAGCTGTTCAAGTCTCTTGATACGTCTCTGGATAGTCTTGAAGTTGGTCATCATACCGCCGAGCCATCTTGCGTTTACATAGTGAACGCCTGCACGGACGGCTTCTTCCTTGACGGAATCGCCTGCCTGCTTCTTAGTGCCGACAAAAAGGACCGTGTCGCCGTTTTCGGCAACGGACTTGATGAAGTTATAAGCTTCGTCAAGTTTCTTTACTGTTTTCTGAAGGTCGATGATGTAGATGCCGTTTCTTTCCGTAAAGATATACGGAGCCATTTTCGGATTCCATCTTCTGGTCTGGTGACCGAAGTGAACGCCTGCTTCGAGAAGCTGTTTCATTGATACTACGCCCATTTGTAGTTCCTCCTGATAAATATAGTTTTTTCCTCCGCATGGCTTGACTTACCGGAAACTTTATTTTGGGAAAGCACCGCCGGTAAAAACTCATGCGTGCGAATTTCTGCGATGCGGGATATTCCGCGTCACAAATATTGCCTAAATATTATACCACATTTTTTTTGAAAATGCAAGCACTGGCAATTGTGCTATTTTAACAAATTTTTAGTGATAACAGAACGTCTTTTTGCTAATTCTGCCTCACCTACAGATATCAACAGAGTATCCACACCAATTATTTCAATATCATCGCAGGTGATGATTATATCGTCCTCTCTTCCAAGAAGCCCGAAAAGCCTTGCTCTGCCGTACACTATAAACGATCTTACCGTCTGATCTTCGGTATCAAATTCGATATCGTCAACAAAGCCGAGGCGTTCTCCGTTTTTTATATTTATTATTTCTTTATTTTTAAGTTCAGCAAGAGTACATTTCATAATAAAGCTCCTTTCACATTATCCCGGATCGTTACAGGATATGCGCCGGACAGCTTGTATTATGTTGATCAGTTATACATGGAAACGTGCTCGAAGCCGTCAAGCAGCTTGTCTATATTTTTGAACGCCAGTCTTGTTCCCCGTGCAACGCAGGAAAGCGGATCGTCCGCAATATGACATTCCACGCCAAGTTCCGAGGACATAAGTTTATCCAGTCCGAAAAGCAGCGCTCCTCCGCCGGTAAGGTATATCCCGTTTTTGTATATATCTCCGGCAAGCTCCGGAGGAGTATTCTCCAGAACGCTTTTAACGCCGTCGATTATCTCTCTTACACCGTCTATCAGAGATTCATATATATCGTAGTCGTTCAGTTCTATGCGTTCGGGAAGTCCTCTTACAAGATGTCTGCCCTTTACAATGAGCTTTCTGCTGCCGTCAGGAGTATATACGTTTGCAGCGGCTATCTTGGCATTTTCAGCGGTTTTTTCGCCTATAAGCACTCTGTATCTGCTGCTTGTATATTTTACTATCGCTCTGTCAAACTTTTCTCCCGCCATTTTAAGAGACAGCTTTGCTACCACACCGTTCAGCGAAATGACCGCTATATCGGTAGTTCCGCCGCCTATATCCACCACCATATTGCCGTCCGGCGCGGAGATATCCACACCTGCTCCCATTATAGCCGCCACCGGTTCTTCTATCAGATATACCTGCCTTGCTCCGGCGGTTTTTGCGGCTTCTACCACCGCTCTGCTCTCTACATCTGTTATAGACGACGGTATGCACATTATTATATTCGGCATAAAAAGCTGTTTGCCAGTGACTTTTTCAATGAATGCCGTTATCATTCTTTCGGTCATTTTATGATCGGATATAACTCCGTCGCTTAGCGGTCTTACGACTGTTATATGATCGGGCGTCCTGCCTATCATTTTGTAAGCATCGCTGCCTACGGCTATTACGTCGTTTATTTTCTTATTGAATGCCACAACGGACGGCTCGTCAAGCACTATGCCTTTGTTTCCCATTACTATAATGACGTTTGCCGTTCCAAGGTCTATGCCTATATCCAAATCTATCACCTTCTTATGATGTTTTATTATTCAGTTCAGTTACCGCACATACTGCGGAGATAACATATCCTGCACCAAGTTCTTTAAGGAGACGAGAACATTCGTTGATCGTAGCTCCGGTAGTCATGACGTCATCGCATATCATTACCGTCATTCCGGACAGATCCGCTTCTTCAGCCATAAACAAACCCTTTACTCTCTTTTCCCTTACATCTCTGCCGTAATTGTGCTGTTCGTCTTTTGTATCAATTTTATATAGAATATTCTTATTCACGGGTGTGTCAAGGCGTTTGCCTATACAGCCCGCAAACAGTTCCGCTTGGTTAAATCCGCGCTTTCTGCGCTTTTTCCTGCCCATAGGGACAGGAATTATCATATCCGGCTTGGGAATATTTTCTTTTTCCATAAATGAAGCAATATCCTCCGCTGCATATTCCGCAATATTTGTATCGCCTATCGTCTTGAATCTGTATATCGAATTTCTGACCGGTTCTTCGTTATAGAAAAACGATGCGAACGCCATATCATAATTTATATCGCTTCCACATATACAGCTGCGTTTTCCGCAGTGTCTGCATATTTTATCGTTTGCTCTTGGGACGGTCTTATCGCACTGCTCACAGGCAAGCCTGTCCCACGTTATAAATTTTCCGCAGAACGGACACCTGTTAGGCAGAAATATATCGGTAATGAACGCTCTGAATTTTCCGGCTGATCCTGTCATCAGGCTATATCTCCTTATCAAGCATATCTTTAAGGCATGAATATCGCAGCGTTCTGCGGTCGTTTGCGACCATTGTGCTTACCGCTTTTGAAGAACCTACTATTATCAGCAGCTTTTTTGCTCTTGTAACGGCGGTATAAAGCAAATTCCTGTAATACAGCTTCTCAAATCCTCCGAGCAAAGGTATTATCACCGCGTTGAACTCGCTGCCCTGACTTTTATGCACTGATACCGCATATGCCAGTTCAAGCTGATCGAGCATATCGTATGTATATTCAGCCGTTCTGCCGTCAAACTCAATGAACAGCTTGCTTTCGGCTTTTACCGCTTTTATAATTATTCCTATATCGCCGTTGAAAATACCTGTTCCTCGTTCTCCGTTCCGCGACCATTCTATATCGTAATTATTCTTTATCTGCATTACTTTATCTCCGCAGCGGAAATTATAGATAATGCCCCTGACCTCCTGCTTGCCCTTTTCGGGTGGATTAAGCGTCATCTGAAGCGTTTTGTTCATTTCAACAACGCCAAGCGCGCCTTTTCTCGAAGGGCAAAGCACCTGTATATCCTCTGAGGGCGAATATCCGTATGCGGCAGGAAGTCTTTCTGAAACAAGCTCTACCACCGTATCCGACGCGGACGCATAATCAAGCCTCTGCATAAAGAAAAAATCGCTGTCGGAACGGGTAAGATCCGGCTGTATGCCGTTTACTATCTTATGAGCGTTAGTGACTATACAGCTTTGCTGCGCCTGACGGAAGATCTCGGTAAGCTGCACCACCGGCAGCTTGCCGCACTCGATCATATCTTTAAGGACATTTCCTGCGCCCACGGACGGCAGCTGATCGCTGTCCCCTACCATTATAAGCCGGCAGGAAAGCTTCAGCGCCCGCAGCAGGGCTTCAAAAAGCAGCGTATCGACCATAGACATCTCGTCAACTATCATCACGTCACATGGAAGCGGATCGTTGTCATTATGCTTGAACCGTGGCTTTCCGTTATTGTCAAAAATAACTTCAAGCATACGGTGTATAGTTTTTGCTTCGCAGCCGGTAAGCTCGGAAATGCGTTTTGCCGCTTTTCCGGTAGGAGCTGCAAGCATGACTTTCATTCCCCGCTGTTCATAAAGGGAAAGTATGGCTTTCAGTGTAGTGGTCTTTCCTGTTCCCGGACCGCCTGTAAGTATCATAAAACCCTGTGACAGCGCAAGAGATATTGCTTTGCGCTGCTGTTCGGCATAGGTTATATCTTTGGCTCTTTCTTCAATATCTATAAGTTTTGAATAATCATAGCCGGTATCTTTAAGACCTGAGCTCATTACGCCGAGCCGTCCGGCAATATAGCTTTCGGCGGTATAATAATCCGCAAGATAGATGAAGCTCCGTCCGCCTTTTTCGTATCTTACAAGGTTTTCTTCATAGCACTGGCTTTCAAGATATCTGTCAAACAGATCCTCGCTTATGCCGAGAAACTTTACGGCAGTACTTTTCAGCCTGTCATAAGGCAGGCAGGTATGTCCGGAATATGTGTTTTCAGTAAGAATATAAATGATACCTGCTGCAACACGGCTTTCGCTGTCCATAGGAAAGCCTATCTTTTCAGCCATGCTTTCCGCCTTGTCAAACGGCAGGTCAATGCCGTTCCCGCAGAGGATATAAGGATTTTCCTTTATTATCTCTACCGCGTACTGCCCCCACTTTTTCCATGCGCTGACGGCTGCGGACGGCGGTATCCCATACTGGGAAAGAAATATCATAAGCGCTCGTATACCGAATATGCGCTTGAACTCCAAGGATATCTCCTCTACTTTTTTCTCGGTTATTCCCCTGACCTTTACAAGCTCTTCCGGAGAATTTTCTATAACATCAAGTGTATCTTCACCAAATTCATCTACCATTCGCTTTGCAAGAGTAGGTCCTATACCTTTCAGCACGCCGGAAGAAAGATATTTCAGTATTGCATTTTCCGTGGCAGGCAGCTTTCGCTGGCAATAGCTTGCTCTGAACTGCATACCGAATTTAGCATGGCGCACATATTCACCGGAAACGGTAAGGACTTCGCCCTCCTCGATATTGCCAAGCTCGCCGACTACAGTTACATAATCGTCGTTCACATCAAGATCAAGGACAATATAGCCGTTTTCCGGATTGCTGAACAGAACGGATTCAACAACGCCCTCAAGGGTCATTATTTTGTTATTTTCTTCCATATGTTGCCTCCGTATTCCGAAATATCGTGCAAATTTTATTATATCACACTTTTCGGAACTTTGCAAACAAATTCTATAAAAAGAAAAAAATTTTTTAAGAGTTCCTTGCCAACGTTATATTATGGCAATTCGCTTAAAAAACAATTAAAATTTTGTGCAGACCTACAAAATTCAGAAAAAATTTTATTTTTTTGTAATTAAGCGGTCCCATTAAGACACTTATTATATAGAAACAAGACTAAAATCAAAGGAGAAGATCAGAATGAAAAAATTTTTATGCATTTTCCCGATAATATTTGTTATATTTGTGCAGTTATCCGCAATCTGCGCAGAAGCAAAGTCAGAGCAGAAAAATAATTATGAGATCCGGTTTGAAACGCTTGCCGGAACTGAAACGGCAGACGAGTTCAACAAATGTAAAAATGAACTTAAAAATTATTTCAATAAAAACATTGCCGAAGCTCATAAAAAAATGTATGTAAAAAGTCTCAGGGACAGCGACATTGATTTCAATGATGAAACAAAGGTCAAGAGTGTAAAAAAATATCTCGGAGATGAATTTCCTGCAATGTATCTTATTGCAGAAAAAGATCTGTCCGAGCTTAATTACTGCTGGAAAATAAATATTGTCACCGACACAACGGAAATATGTGCGGATATATTTCCAAACATATACGGCTTTACCAAGGAAACTCCGGAAGTTCTGATAAGCGGAATGGTATTCGGAGAAAATAATAAATGGTACATAACAAACTGCACCGTCGGAAAATCAACAAGCAGACCCGGTACGACATATTATAACTATAATTATGATTTTTATAAAAAGGCTGAAAAAAATACTCGTATGTCAGTTGATGCAGATAATTCAGATAAAATAAAAGTTTGTTTTATTGACGTTGACGCAGAATCTCCGAACAGGAACGGAGCTGTCATATATATAAACGACAAGCCGGAATATATCGTTATTGACATAGGCATGGAAAATTTTCCTGCTCCGGATACCGGTCTTTCGGAAGATACTCCTAAAGATATAATGAGATCATTGCTTATCTCACCGAAATATGCTTTTGACACTATTAATTTTTACGGATTTGATTATGATAAATGTATAAAATATATTGATAAATACATGAAATACCGCAATCCGGAACCGGACACAGAAAAATTGTCCGAAATTGTTGTAAATTATTTTGCAAAAAATAAAGACAAATTAAAAAATATTATAAGCAATATACCGGAAATATCGGAAATCGGAGAAGAGATCCCAATATCAGTAAGCGAACCATTCAAAGTGCCGGTATTCCGGAACATGATATATAAGGATAACAATTATTCATGTATTATTTTTGCAGACGGAAAAGCCTCGGCAATTATATCATTCGACGTGCAGCATAATAAAATTTATTCAATAAGCGATGTTGTATATCTGCCGGAAAGTATTTCCGCAGATCTTGAAAACGGCGGAGAATATTCCATACTGAATATTGATATCCAAAAATATGATTATGGCCGACACTTCAAAAATTCGGAAAAATATTTATTTGCTGCCGGAAAAGAAAATAATTCAATTCTTTTAAACGAAAATATATACGGTTCTGAAAGCAACAAGACATCAGCAGAAAAATATATAAATGATAAAAATATTTATTTGCAATCATCAGAATATAATGTTATATCGAAAGATATGCCGATAATTGCAGGATATACATATAAAAGATCAAAGAAATAAAGTTTTTTACTACCCTATAAAATTACACTACTCTCAAACCATTTGCATTTCCTTGACATTAATGGGAGTTAACTGGGCGCTTGCGGTTTTACTATCCTATAAAATTACACTACTCTCAAACAGTGCTTCTTGGACAAGTTGGATCAAATCCCCAATGGCTCACCATTAGGATATTCCGCAAATCGTTTTAAATAAGCGTTTTGCGGAATATTTTTTGTATTTTCTTTTTCAAATTCAAATCTTTGCTCTTATCAAATCTACAGTTATACCATAATATTTTATTATATGCAAATTATTTCTGAATTGTCCAACCTATAGGTTGGATGTTTGTTTGTATAGATCTTGCCATTTTCACAACAAAGTATGACATCGATCACACCACCGTGTGTAACCAAAAGAACATTTCCGTTTAAGTTTTCTTCCATTTTTTTAAATGTTATCCATGCATTTTTTATACGTTCATAAAACTGTTGCGGAGATTCGCCGTTAGGATATGGCTGTTCCCAATCCAGTGCATCCCAATACAATCCGGGATATTTTATCTTTGCTTTTTCTTTCAGCATACCGGATAGATCTCCGTTATTGGTTTCTCTGAACTCCTTTAGAAAGGTGATATTCAGGTTCAGCCGTGCGGCGATAATATCGGCAGTTTCAGCCGCTCTGGGCAGATCACTTGAAAAAATATGACATATATTAAATTGCATAATTTTTTCGCTTGCACGTCTGACTTGCTCTGTACCAATTTTTGAAAGTCCTGCATCGCTCCAACCGCCCAAACGATTTTCATCGTCAGCACCGTGACGCATTAAAATTATCATCTGTTTTCCTCCCGATTTATACCCGATTTTGTTCCCACAAAATCTATGCTTGCTAAAAAAATACAATAATTCTCTACGGTTGAATATCATACTTTTTCTCAAAAGTTGAATATTTTTATCAATGATTAAAATACACTCAAACCGCGTATTAACTTTAAAAGATTTTTAAAACAGAGTACATTTTATGTGAAACCGTTTTATAGAAAAATAACGATTTAAAATTCTTGCGTTAAAATAAAAAATAAGTATTTACCGTCATATAAATTCTCCTATTTTACCAAGCAGTTCACCAATGCTATGGTACATACCAGAATAAATGACCGGTTCAAGCTTTGTAAGATCAACGTCATAAGTATCTTTGAAAAATAAATTTTCGTCTGCTTGAACATTTTTTATTCTGCAAAAATATGTTGTTGACTCTCCGATATCAACAGATTTTTCCACTATGCACTCATATACCCAGCGGCTTGCGCCAAGAACAGGAACATCTAAAATTTCTCCTTTGGACACAGTGTATGAAACATCATCTTTATTTCCGTTTGCTGCATGATGTGTACCGAAATAATCCATAAGTTCAAGCATATCAACACTTACCAAGTTAGCACTGAATACACCGGTCCTGTTAATATTTTGCTTTGTTCTTTTTGTTCCGAAAATGCTGATCACAATAAAGTAATCATCTTTTTCACAAGCAGCACTCACCCAAGTAATCGGAGCAAAGTTATATGAGCCGTCCTCGTTGTTTGTTCCGATAATAAATGAGGGCTGAACACACATTGAAAAATGAGTTCCTATTGATTTTCTCGTTCTTGTTATAGCTTTTTCGTTCATGTTTTTTCTCCCTGAATTACAATTTTTGATATGTTTCCATTTGTCCGCACAGCATATTGTAAAAGCCAAATCGTTCATAAAACGGTTTAAGACTTTCTTCATAAACCACCGAGATCATGTAGATGCGTTTTTCTTTCAGATATTCGATCATTTTATTCATAAGTTCTGTACCGATCCCTTTTCCTTGATGATCCGGAGAAACTATCAGATCCTGAATGTAAGCGTCTGTCACACCGTTTGATACGCTGTCAATATATCCGATCAGTTTTTCATTTTCATAAACTGCAATATGGTAATAGGAGCTCATCAAAGGATTTGTATATTCTTTCTCCATTCTGTTCCAGCCTACGGATTCACACAGATCCGCCAATGCTTTTACAGATACTTTTTCATTAAATTCGTAAACCATTATTTTTTCTCCCTGTAAAATATTTGTATCATATGATTACAAGTTATTAACTTAAATTTATGCTGAATACTTCTTCTACCGGACAAGTAATTCTGACCAATCCGATCTCAACAAACTGACCGGCGATTTTTTAAAATTCATGTAATAGTAATATGATATTATATTTAAGGCAGCGTCATACAAAACCGTCCTGATACTTTGTGTGACGCTGCCTTAATTTTTTATCGTGCAAAGCAGATCCGACAAGCGGAAAATGTTCTTATTGCTCTGACGGTATATGATCTTTGTTTACCTGCTTGTTCCTGTACATTTCCTCATCGGCAATTTTTGACGCTGCTTCAAAATTGAAATTTCCGTCAAATATGCCTGTGAAACAGCCTATGCTTGCTCTTACTTTATATCCGAGACAGGAATTTTCGTTGAATTTTTCAAGGCGATCTGTTATTCCGGAAATTATCTTTTCTGTAGAATTTTCTCCGAATACCAGCGCGGTCATTTCATCGCCGCCCGAACGCACGCACAGCGAATTTTCAGGACAGGAATTTTTAAGCGCTTTTGCGACTGTACTTATCGCCAGATCTCCGGCATCATGACCAAAATTGTCATTTATTGATTTAAGTCCGTCCAGATCTGCCGAAATGACCGACACCGGCTGCCCGTAAAACGCTTTTTCCACAAGATATCTGTTAAGTCCTGCAAAAAATCCGTTCCTGTTAAGAAGTCCTGTAAGGTAGTCGTTTTTGTATACCTCCTCGACTTTTTCGTTCAGATACTGCTGATGATGTCTTGTAAGAAAACCTCCGAGACCTATGCCCAGCGATGTGGTTATCTGGAATACCTTTGCATAATCCGTCATATCGCAGCCCTGATATGAAAAACATATATAGCCTATAGGAAAATCAAAATATGTAAGCGCGCAGAAATTTACAGGGTAGGGGATCTCCGCCAAGCGCCGAAGATCCGGAACGATCTTGCCCTTCTCCAGAAATTCTATATCATAGCTGTCTGTATAGGAATCATAAAGAAGTATGCGTTCATCTTCAAAGCGCTGCTTGCTTATCCCCGACTCATCGGAAAAATAATCCTTTTCTCTGCAAAGAAAGCTCTTGTTCACAATGCAGCAGACGCAGTCCATAAGATAATTATGCATACAAGCCGCAGCTTTTTCGGGGGAATCGCTCATATGGATAAGCTCTGCAACATTGAACATAAGCCGCATATCGTCCTGATATCTGTAAAGACCGCTGTTCATTCTGCCAAGGTCGGCGGAGGTCACTTCTGTTTCATGACAGCCGCATGAAGCGTTTGGGATAAGTGTGGGAATTACCGGGCGCAGACCGTTCACAGCACCGTTTTCAAAACATTCTGTAAGCGCATCGGAAACGGCTTTTGCCATAGGTACGCTTCCGCATTTTACCGAGCTTATTTTCGGAGAGGAAAGATTTATCTCGGCAATACCGTCAAATCCTGTAACAATGACCTGTTCGGGGACTTTTATCCCGTTTTCCATAAAAACGCCGCAGACGTTTATTGCCATTATATCGTTTGCGCAGATAACTGCGTCGGGAATATCTCCGCTTTCTATAATACGGCGTGCGGCTTCTGCGGCAGGCTTTGCCCAGAAATCGCCGTAACTAAGCATATTGTCGTTGAAATCTATGCCGTATTCGGCAATAACGCGCTTGAATATATATATGCGCTTATCCGAGAACGGGTTATCTTTAAGTCCTGCCATGAAATGGGGCTTACGGACATGGTGCATATCCATAACATGGCGAACGATATTTTCAAAGCCTTTTTCGTAATCGAAGCAGATATTTACCGCATTTTCCATTTTACCGTCCACAACTATGACCGGCACTCCGTGAGAGTGAGCGGCTTCGGCAATATTGTCAGATACCGTGCGGCTCTTTATTTTTTCGTCCATTATCACCACCGCGTCGGTGATGTCATAGTCAATAAGACTGTAAACGGCAGTACCGGCGTTAATATTCTGTTCTTCCCAGTACATATCGTTATTTATGCTGTAGACAAAAAGCCGGTATCCTTTCTGAACTATATATCCGTTCAATGCGTCAATAAACTCGTTTACCTGATCGTCATATACTCTTGAAGTGCATAAAGCAATTATTCTTTTCCCGCAAAACATATGCTCACCTACCACATATCTTTCTGAAATTTATTATACAAAATTTTTTTAAAGATGTCAATTGTTTACAAAAAATATATTGCTAAGGGAGAAGATATTTTGCGGTCACATAAGCGTTGTAAACGGTATTGGATCTGCAAACAAGTCGGCAGAATTTTGACATAATAAAAGCACCCTGAAAAGGGTGCTTTTTAAAATATTCAAATTATTACATACCAAACAGATCCGCGTGCGTTCCGGTACGGTAAAGCAAAAGTTCCGTATCGGTCTGCCTGTAGATCAGAAGCCAGTCCGGCTCTATGTGACATTCTCTGTAACTTGTATAATGTCCCGTAAGTTTATGATCTAAATTTCTGACCGGAAGAATGTCGGGGATTCTTAAAATATCAATGACCTGCTGCAATAAGGACATATCACATTTGCGTTTAACACAGACTTTGAAATCTCTTTTAAACTTAGAGGAATATTTTACATCAAGCATATTATTCCTCCATAAGCTTTTCAAAAAGCTGCTCCGTTGTACCGCTGAAACTGTTTCCGCCGCCGTTGTCAAGTTCTGCAAATGCTTCCAGCGTTTCGGCATTTGGTGTTTCATCCGGTACTGCCGCACCCTGCAAATAGGATATTACATAAAACAATCTGCTTTCCGGTATTTTGTCAATAAGGCTTTTAGCTATATCTCGTTCGCTCATGTTATGCACTCCTTTACACAGTTTTCCTCAATTATATTATACCACCTTTTTCGGCTTTGTCAACACTTTTTGCAAAACTCCTTTCAGGCAAAATAAAAGCACTCTGTTTAAGAGTGCTTTCTTTTTATTCAGTACTTATTACACCTTTTTAAATAAATTATACCTTTAGCTATATTGACAAAATTTGCATAAATTATTTGTTGTAATTGACAAAATTAAATATATATTTACTAAAATCTTTACAATATTACTTTTTATGTGGTATAATAAGTTATACTATATCAATTTGTTGCATTATAAAAGACAAAATAAAAAACCTTGCTTACTGGGCAAGGTCAATGCACAACACTTGTGCGAACGGTATTACCGAACGATTTGAAAAAATTTTTATTTGAACTCGTAGTGTAATTTTATAGGGTAGTAAGTCCTACGATTGCATTATATCACATTGCGGAGGGATTGTCAAGTGCTTAACGGAAAAAATTTTTTGGGGTTGGATATTGGTACAAATTCTGTTGGCTGGGCTGTTACAGATGAAAACTACAATCTAAAGAAATTCCATAATAACCTTATGTGGGGCGTTCATCTTTTTGACGAGGCTGAACAGTCAGCAGACAGGCGGTCATTTCGTACAGCACGCCGCCGACTGGACAGACGTAAACAAAGAATTGCACTTCTTCAGGAATTTTTTGCAAAGGATATCCTGAAAAAGGACGAGACTTTCTTTCTTAGGTTAAAGGAAAGCGGTCTGCTCCCGGAGGACAGTGAACACCGTACTAAAAATATATTTTTTGATGATGACGATTTTACTGATAAAGAATACTTTGAAAAATATCCTACAATACACCACCTGATAAGCGAACTTATACAAGATAATAGCGAACACGATATAAGGCTTGTGTACCTTGCTTGTGCGTACATTCTGGCGCACAGAGGGCATTTCTTGTTTTCTATTGACAAGAACAATGCAGAGGAGATAAAGGAATTTTCGCCTTTACACGATAATTTTATAAATTCACTTGCAAACATTTGCGATACTATCCCTTTTGACAGTAACTCGCATAGTTTGGAGGAAATTTTAAAGTCGGACATATCTGTGTCAGAAAAGACGAAACGTCTGACAGAGTTGTGGTTTGACGGTAAAAAACCTAAAAACGACATATGCGCTTATCTGCGTTTTGACTGTATGATAAAACTTGTAAGCGGCGGAACTGTCAAGCTGTCCGATCTGTTCTTGAATGAGAACTATAAGGAACTTGACAAGGATTCTATATCCGTGTCAGCTGCGGATTTTTCTTATACACTTGATGCTATGTACGGCACTCTGGAAGATGAACAATGGGAACTCCTCGATGCAATAAAGAAAATGAGCGACTGGTCACTTCTTATCAAATCATTGAATAACTACAGCTTCATTTCCGATGCCAAAGTCGCCGTTTATGAAATGCACAGAGACGATCTGACCGATCTGAAATACATATGCCAAAAGTATCTTTCTCAAAAGCAAAATCATGAAATTTTCAGGGATAAGCAAGGGAAAAACAACTATGCCGCTTATGTCTATAACGGTGCTGATAAAAAGTGCAGTCAAGAAGATCTCTGCAAATTTATAATAAAATATCTGGAAAACATAAAGCCGGAAGATACCGATATATCTTTAACAGACGAACTTATTGAAAAATGCCGCAACGTCAAATTATGTCCCAAGCAGAAAACCACCGATAACAGGGTAATACCGTATCAGTTATACTATGTGGAACTGAAAAAGATACTTGAAAATGCTTCGTCATATCTTCCTTTCCTTAAAGAAAAGGACGAGTATGGTACTGTCGCCGATAAGATATTAAGCATAATGGAGTTCAGAATACCGTACTATGTGGGACCGCTTGTCAGCAGTGAGAAGAGCAATTTTGCGTGGATGGAAAGGAAAGCTGAGGGTAAGATATATCCGTGGAATTATGAGGAGAAAATTGACCTTGACAAGACGGAAAATGCTTTCATCAGAAAAATGACCTGCAAGTGTACATATCTTGCAGGAGAAGATGTTCTGCCAAAAAATTCGCTTTTGTACTGCAAATTCAATGTTCTGAACGAAATAAACAATATTACCGTTGACGGTGTTAAAATATCGGTAAAAGCAAAGCAAACGCTTTTCAGCGAACTGTTTATGAAAAAACAGAGGGTAACTGTAAAAGCTATTGAAAATTGTCTTAGATCCTGCGGAGAGCTTAAGGACGGTCAGTCCATAGGCGGAATAGACGTAAGCATCAAATCGTCCTTGAAGTCTTATCATGATTTCAAAAGATTGCTTGGATCGGGTACTCTCAAAGAAAAAGACGCTGAAGATATCATTGAAAGAATAACCGTAACTACCGATACTGCAAGGCTTCGGAAATGGCTTAAAAACAGCTATCCAAAGTTAAGCGATGCCGACATAAAATATTTATCAGGGCTTAATTATAAAGATTACGGCAGACTTTCAAGAAAACTCCTTGAAGAAATATTTGAAATAGACGCAAATACAGGCGAATTATATGGCGACAGTAATATCATCACCGCGCTCTGGAAAACAAATGATAATTTAATGCAGATACTCGGTTCAAAGTATAAATTCGGCGTATCTGTTGAAAAGTATAATGCCGATTATTATTCCGATCCCAAAAATAAAAAGAGCATTCCCGAAAGAATGGAGGATATGTATATCCCCACTGCTGTAAGGCGTTCTGTTACAAGAACACTGGATATTGTAAAGGAAATAAAAAGTATTATCGGCAAAGACCCCGACAGGATTTTTATAGAAATGGCAAGGGACAGCGAACAGAAAGACAAGGGTAAGCGAACAAAATCAAGACGTGAGCAGATAAAGGAACTGTATAATTCTGCAAAGGATATTGCGGATAAAGAACGTTTGAAAGAATTGAACGCACAGCTTGATTCGACCGATGACGGTAGATTGAGGAGCGAAAAATATTATCTGTATTTTGTTCAATTGGGAAAATGTATGTATACTGGAAACGCAATTGATTTTGACAGACTGGGAAGCGACAGCTATTATAATATTGATCATATTTATCCGCAGGCAAAAGTTAAGGACGACAGCCTTGAAAACAAAGTCCTTGTGGAATCCGCAGCAAATGGTGAAAAGAGTGATAACCTTGTTCCGAAAAAATTTCAGAATAAAATGCGTCCTTTCTGGAGCAGTCTTAAAGACAAAAAGCTGATAAGCGAAAAGAAATATCAGCGTCTGATACGAAGCACTGAATTTACGGAAGATGAACTTGCGGGATTTATTGCAAGGCAGTTAGTAGAAACAAGGCAGTCCACAAAAGCGGTCGCGGAAATTCTGAAAGAACTGTGTCCCGATTCAAAAATAGTATATGTAAAAGCAGGTCTGACATCGGATTTCCGTCAGGAAACGGATATGCTCAAATGCAGAGAGGTAAACGATCTCCACCATGCAAAGGATGCCTACCTTAACATTGTAATGGGAAATATTTATAATACAAAGTTTACCGAAAATCCGCTTAACTTTATTAAAAGTGGTGAACAGTATTCCATGAAGATCTTCAAACGTTCTGCGGACGGAAAAGAAAGCGGACTGCTTACCCGCAAAGTAGAGCGCGGCGGAAATGTTGCGTGGGATCCGTCTGTATCTTTCGGCATTGTGAGAAAAATGATGAGCAAGAACAGTATCAGATATGTAAGATACAG
The DNA here is from genome assembly GCA_947627905.1 of uncultured Clostridia bacterium. GTDB lineage: Bacteria > Bacillota > Clostridia > Oscillospirales > Ruminococcaceae > RGIG8773. The sequence continues at coordinate 6,696 of CANQXX010000015.1, read as the reverse complement.
CTACAGACGAAAGGGCGGTTTATTCAACCAACTGCCCGAACGCAAAAAGGAAGGCTTGGTTGAAAGGAAGCAAGGGCTTGATACTGCTAAATACGGAGGATATAACAGCACTACTGCATCACATTTTTCTTTGGTTAAATATGATAGTTCTATTGTATTTGTTCCGGTAGAATTAATGTTTGCGGAAAGGTTTTCTTCCGATGTTGAATTTGCAAAAGAATACGCTGCTGAACAGTTATCAATAATATTTTCAGATGATGTATATGCAGAGAAAATAACCTTTCCGCTGAAAGATCGTCTTGTAAAAGTCAATGCAATGCTTGAAATAGACGGGTTCAGAGGAAACATCTCTCAGAAATCAAGCAAGGGAAGAAAATTAGTAATTTCTTCAGCTGTTTCGCTTATACTTGATAAGGAGCATTATGACTATGCAAAAATAATAAGCTCATTCATAACAAAGTATAAAGAGGACAGGAATAGGCGTGCAGATACTTACTGCGGAATAAGCAAAGAGAAAAACGCGGAATTATTCGATGTTCTTGCAGACAAGGCAACATCTGCTCCATTTAATATTATGTTGGGCAAGATAGGTGAAAAAGTAAGATCGGGCAAAGAAATTTTTGAAGGTCTCTCGCTTACGGAACAGGCAATCGCTCTTTCAAACATATTGTCTTTATTGAAAACAGGCAGGGTTGCAGGCTGTGATCTGACACTTATAGGAGAAAGCGGACAGGCAGGCATATTAACACTTAACTCTAACATTTCAAAACTCAAGGATAAGAGTTCTATACAGATAATAGACCAATCGCCTACAGGCCTTTTTGAAAAAAGATCGCCTGACCTTATGAAATTATGAGCTGGAGAACGGTCATTGTAACTCAAAGGGCAAAGCTGGATCTTAAAACGGGGTATCTTGTGATAAGAACGGAAGAGGCCGTTAAGAAAATTTATCTTGATGAGCTGTCTGTTCTTATCATTGAGGAACCGGCTGTTTCGATCACCGGCTGTCTGATAGCCGCCCTTAATGAGAAAAAAATTAAAGTTATTTTTTGTGATGAAAAGCGCAGTCCTGCTTGTGAACTTGTATCATATTACGGAAGCCATGATACGGCTGACAGAATAAGAAAACAAATAAAATGGAACGATGATGTAAAAGCCTGTATCTGGACGGAAATAGTTTCGGAAAAAATAAGGCAGCAATCTGTTTTTTTAAAAGAAATAGGAAAGCATAACGAATCAGAATTGCTTGACAGTTATTTGATGCAAATGGAAATAGGCGATATTACAAACAGGGAAGGACATGCTGCTAAGGTATATTTCAACGCACTTTTCGGACTTGATTTTACACGAAGCATGGATTGCATATCAAATGCTGCGCTGAATTATGGATATAGTATATTGCTGTCTGCTTTTAATCGGGAAATTGTGTCCCACGGTTATATAACTCAGATAGGATTATTCCATAATAATATGTTTAATCATTTTAATTTATCATGTGACCTTATGGAACCGTTTCGTGTTCTTGTAGACAGAATAGTATATTCAGAAAAATTCACTCAGTTTACGAGCGATGAAAAATATGCTCTTGTGAATGTTCTGAATAGTCTGGTAAGGATAAATAATACACAGCAATATGTAAGCAATGCAATAAAGATATATTGTCAGAGTGTTTTTGATGCAATCGAGGATAATGATATTTCAAAAATAAATTTTTATTCAATGGGAGGAAAAGGTGAATTATAGATTTGTGAGAATAATTGTATTTTTTGATCTTCCTGTGCAAACCGCAGAAAACAGGAGAAATTACAGCAGATTTCGTAAATTTCTTATAAAAAATGGTTTTATGATGATGCAGGAATCTGTATATTGCAGAATGGCTCTTAATCAGAATATTGCCGCCAGCATCGTAAGCAATATAAGAACAAATAAGCCTCCTGACGGACTTGTTCAGATCCTTACCGTTACCGAAAAACAATTTTCAAAAATGGAATTTATAACAGGCAGTTATACAAGTGATGTGATAGACAGTGATGAAAGGCTGGTGATAATATGATGTTCGTGTATCCGCCTGTAGGATTGGAAATTTTTATGTCAACCGATAAAGTACAGACGATTGTTATTGAAGAACCAAGGCTGTTTTATGAAATTTCCAACGACATTTACGGACAGATAAACGGTGAAAGCGGTAATACAGTGATTTCAGAAAATTATGTGCCTATACAGTTAAGCAGATCGGCAGATATTATTACACAGTTTATTCCGTTTACAGCAAACAGAAAAGATATTCTTTCAAATATTTATTCGGAATTGAAGGCGATATCTATAAACGAATCGTTTTATGGCGTCACGCAGGAATTGTATACATATATTGAAAAATATTTATATGATCTTGTTGAGGATATGGATACGGAAATGGATTTTTGCCGTCCGGATGATATATCGGTCATTTTAAAGGCGTTTAATCTTCATATTGTTGAAACAGATAAAAAACTTAACGAAAAATTGCTTGAGTATATTCTTGTTTTAAGAGAATATAAAAAGCGATCTGTTTTTATCACGGTCGGATTGAGAAATTATATTACAAGCCGAGAAGCCGAAGATCTGTTTCAAAGTATTTTGTTAAATGGCATAACAATGATATGTTTAGAAAGCAAAAGTTCTGCTTTACTAAAAAATGAATCCCGAGTTATTGTTGATGAGGATTTGTGCATTATATAATAAAAACTATTGACTTTTGCTAAAAAATTGATATAATTATAGTATATCCTATAGATCTACACTGATGAGTAGTGTCATTATCTCAAAATTTGAGGTTTGAGAGTAGTGTAATTTTATAGGGTAGTAAAACCAGCACAAGCGAGACGTAAAGGTATAGCAAGGTTTGAGAGTAGTGTAATTTTATAGGGTAGTAAAACTTTAAGTTCACTATATTGTTCAGGATATTCGTTTGAGAGTAGTGTAATTTTATAGGGTAGTAAAACGGCAAAAGAAAAACAAAAGCTGATTATATTGTTTGAGAGTAGTGTAATTTTATAGGGTAGTAAAACATCATCGTAGACACCAACGGCGCACCAGCGGTTTGAGAGTAGTGTAATTTTATAGGGTAGTAAAACGATCCGCCGCTGCCGGTCTCCTCGGTATCAGTTTGAGAGTAGTGTAATTTTATAGGGTAGTAAAACTAGTGTAGTTTAGCCCTCTAAATCTGGTTGTTTGAGAGTAGTGTAATTTTATAGGGTAGTAAAACAATCCTGTGCCCATAGGCATGCGCAAAGCTGTTTGAGAGTAGTGTAATTTTATAGGGTAGTAAAACGTCGGTGAATTTTCTTGCGGTCACCCATTTGTTTGAGAGTAGTGTAATTTTACTGATATTGCATTTAGTGGAGGATTGTATGAATAAAAAAGTTATTTTTATTAAATTAAAAAATACACCCAATTGCAAAAAGATAATTGATGCGTTTAAAAAATCATTTGATGAGTATGATGAGAATAAGAAAAATACATTTGATCACTATTATTATCCATTTTCAGAAAACGCATCATATCTTAATGAACTTAATGATGGTGAGCAATATTATTTTATTGCTTCACTTTATGATAATAATAATGGTAAAATTAAATTCACGACACAATTTTTAGGTGTGGGAATGCCTAAAAAATCTGAAAATCAATTACGGATAACAACAAAATATGCTGTTGAGGATAATACAATGACTCAAAGTTTAAGGAAGTTATCGGCTTTGAATTTAAATAAGGATTTTGCTGACAAAGAATATGTTGCAATTGAAGAATCAAAATATTTATTTGAACAGATAGATTTCATTCTTGGAGAAGTGTATAAACCCGAACAGAACAATTGGGAATATGAAAAAATTGATTCCGAATCAAATCTTCACCCATTAGCGCAAAGAAACGAATACTGTCGCAGGCAGTATAACCTCAGAGAACCTCAGAAAAACCGAGGTGAATTTCAGCGCGATTATGAGCGAATAGTACATTCAAAAGCATTCAGACGAATGGTAGACAAGGCACAGGTTTTTAGTGCGTCGCGAGGAGATTATTACCGTACCAGAATGACACATTCTCAGGTGGTTGCTCAGATTGCAAGAGGAATTGCATCTGAACTAAATCTCAATATTTTTTTAACTGAAGCAATAGCTTTAGGACATGATATAGGACACACACCTTTTGGTCATCAAGGTGAAAGAACGCTCAATGATATTTTAAATGATAAAATTAAAATAATAAAAAACTGTGATATGTTTAAAAATTATGATAAGTCTGATGATAATTCTGATAGGGATTCTGACGACATACTTAAAGATGACTATAGACTTGGAGGATTTAAGCATAACTATCAATCCGTAAGAGTTGCATCTCAGCTTGAAGAGCAGTATTTTGAAATTGAGGGAATGGATCTCAGTTACCAGACTTTAGAAGGTATGCTCAAACATACCAAATTAAAAAAAGATCAATTCAAGCTTGATGAATTTATATCAGCCGATAATGGCATTGATGAACTGCATTTTGAAAACGATTTTTGCTCCACATTGGAGGGACAGATAGTTGCGATTGCTGACGAAATCGCTCAAAGAGGTCATGATCTTGACGATGCACTTTCCTCCGGAATAATGTCATATGAAGAATTCAAGAATTATATGACAATTAAAAAGGTAAAAGATCTTTATGATATGATTGATTCTGTTGATAATCATAAAAAAGAATTTTCGGAAAAACGCAGAAAATTTTCGGATGAAAAAGATTTGGTAAACAGCAGACTTGTATCAACTGTAATCAAATATCTGATAAATGATGTTATTTCAACATCGAAAGAAAATATCAATCATTACACCGTTGATAAATTTGAAAACAATGGTCATGCGGTCGATGAATCGCTTATAAAGTTTTCCAATGAAGCTTTGATGATCAGTCAGTTCCTTGAAACAATAATTACAAATAAAGTTATCAATAGTCCGGAAATTGCATTGTTTGACAACAATGGAGAGACAATAGTAAGTGGATTGTTCAAAGCTTATTACAATGATCCGAGACTTTTGCATAAGGGTACTCAGAGGAGGATATATTCGGATATCCGCCGTTTTACACAAAATGTCGTAAGCTTTGAACTGGGTAATCATGAAGTAGTTAAAAAGGAAATATATAATATTACAAAAGCCGATCTATCTGATAAAAATAAATATTCTTTAGATTTTATTAAGGAATATATGATGAAACGAAAGATACTTGTTCGCAATATCTGTGATTTTATTTCCGGAATGACTGATACATATGCAATTAACGAATACAGGAAAATTGAGAAACAGTTGTGAATATAATTTTATTTAGAAAAAGCTGATAATTTTATTATCATAAAATAATGGGGGGTGTACATTACATGAATAAACAAGGCGTATGAAAAGCACTATTTACTGATAATTTCAATGTAGAAAAATATTTATAACATTATACAAATTCTGAATCAGCATAAAAAATCCTGGATACAGATTCAGTATTATTTTCTAAAATAAGTAGTACGAATGATCCTGCAGCATCAAAGCCTAAAATTATATTTTCTTCAAATGCTGTGCTTAAGTATGGATATGCAGCTAAGACAAGATGATATAAATAAAATTATAAAAAACCCGTCTGTACCGCAAACATAGACGGAATATATGCAAGCCGAGGAACAGTATTCCTACAGCGTACAAGCTACATATACCTTCCTCGCTGTATTTCAAGTAAGAATATTGATGAAAAGAACAAACACCGCGAAATGGATCGAATCATGGGGACGCTGGCAGATTAATGTTCAGTATAACGAATAAATTGATGAAAGTCCTTGAACAGCCAAAGGATAAAAGCAAGTGAGTTTTTTCATGAATATTCGTCAAATATTTGTCAGCAGCATTTTTAAACATATTCTTCCATAAATCCCAATAAAAGTAATACCCGCAAATCATTACAGCAAAATGATTTGCGGGTATTTTCCTTGGTGAGCCATTGGGGATTTGAACCGAAAGCATTACCTTTCAAGCAAAAATCAAATTCAAAAAGCCTTTGCAAATGCCTATTCTACGTTATTTTTATTTTGTGCCGCAAATAAAATTTACCTACAAAAAAATAAAAAACGTGTACTTTTTTGTGTACCCATATTAAAGGCAGCCGACTGATTGTTTATCCTTATTTACTCTTATCTTTCAACTGCTCAAGCACTTTCATTAATTTATCCGGCACAGGAACTCCAAGCCGTCCGGCATTCTCAATGAGGCTTATGCATTCATTGGCAATGTAGAAGATCACGACTACCGATTTCAGAACGTGCCCTTCGCCGCCTATAACTTCCACGTCAACAATGTTTGCCACTGCAACGATAAGCAGCATGAACACCTTTTTGGCAATACCTTTTGCGCCCACTTCACTTGAAAGCCGCTTTTCAACAACAGCAGCAATAACGCCGCTTATGTAATCGAGAACGATCAGCACGATCAGAGCGATCAGTATTCCGTCGCGTTCGCCGAAAAGAAATCCGCAAAACGCACATATCGCCGCAAGAATTGATTTTACAACGTCATTGTCATTCATATTTAGCCCTCCTCACAACTTAACAACATATTTTTCACCAAGCGATATCCAGCCGATACCGCTTTTAAGTTTTCTCCACTCGACAGAGCCGACCATGACAGTCTCAATAATGGTGTA
>CANQXX010000014.1 GCA_947627905.1 uncultured Clostridia bacterium | reverse complement strand
TCCGCAATATTACGAAAGGAGGAAAAAATGGCAGGAAAAACTATTTCCCACGTTCAGGGCAAGGGCAGTATTTCACACAACAACAGGCTTTTTGTTCCGAAAAACGTTGATACGAGCAGAACGCCCGACAATATCATTTACATAACAAAGCCGATAGCCGAAACATACTCGGAACTTTTCAGCAAAGCCGTTGAAGAATACAATTCGCGGCAGAAACGTTCCGACCGTATGATAAAAAACGGTTACTATGAACATTTATTTAACCGAAGCCCCTGCAATACGGTAGCCGAATCTGCAAACGGACAGAAAAGTTTCTATGAGGACGTTGTGCAGATCGGCACAAAAGACGATACGGGCATAAAGTCGGCAGATGCCGAAACGGCGAAACAGTGTCTTGACGAATATATGAAAGATTTTCAGGAAAGAAATCCTAATTTCCGTGTTTTTAACGCTGTTATGCACTTAGATGAAGCAACTCCGCACCTGCACATAGACTATATCCCTATCGGACATTACAGCCGCGGCGTTCCCGTGCAGAACGGACTTGCACAAGCCCTGAAAGAAATGGGGTACGGGAACGGCATAGACGCCATAAGCCGTTGGCGGCAAGCGGAGCGAAATGTTCTGAAAGAGATATGTATTTCCCACGGTCTGGAAATTGCAGGAGAAACCGTGGGGCGCGGATATTCAATGAAAGTTGACGAATACAAGGAACACCGCGACAGGATAAACGCTTACGAAGCCGAAGAACAGGCTTTGAAAGACGAGATACAGCCGCTTATCGAAGCGAAAGATATTGCGGACAGTGTTTCCGTTCAAGGGAAGAAAATGCCCGTGGGAAACGTCCGACTTGTTTCGGAAAGTGAGTTTGAAACAATTGCCGAACAGAAAAAAGCGCTTGCCGTTCAGAAAGACGAAGTCCGCAGATTACAGAACCATTTTGACAAGGAACGTCTTATACTGAACTCGGAAAAAGAAAAACTTGACGGTCTTGAAATTTCCCTCAACAAGCGCGAAGCCGATCTGAACGCCCGTGACAAAGAGATGACCGAAAAGGAAAGTTACATTGAACAAAGAAAAGCGGACGCTGTGGAACTTTACAATCAGCAGGTGGAACTCAACGAACGTTATCAGCAAGTGCGTTCTCTCTACTATGACCTTGAACATGAAATGCGGAAAAAGGAAAGGTTCGAGGAGCAGAACAAAATGCTCCGCGGCAGGATAGATTCTCTTACAAAACGCATAAGCGATCAGAAAGGCGATTATGAGGAACTGCTGCAAAAGAAAGATGAGGACATCACGGCGGTAAAGGACGAACTTTCAAAATGCCGTGAACAGACGGAGCAGTCCGAAAAGGAAATCTCTTGGCTAAAAGAAAAACTGCAAAACCTCAACGAGTTTGTGGACAAGCTGTTTGAGATAGGCAGATATATGGCGCGCAAGCTGTTTATGAGTTTTGACGATATACTTGACCAACGGCTGAGCGGCTATTCTCTTAAACACATATTCGGAGATAACAGCCGCAAACGATAAAACAGAAGATCCGTATCACGCCCAATACGGATCTTTTGCTTTTTCTGCTTAAAGGGAGTTGGCAGAGGGAACGGCTGCCCCCTCGGCGAGCCCCGTGTACTTTTGATAAGGTCTTGTGCCTTGTCAAAAGTACTAAGGGGTTAGCTTTGGCGGCAAAGCTAAATGAGAGAGCCTGCAGCTACATAATATATACGATATACGCTTTTAAAAACATTATTGTACAAAAAATATATTTTACAATTGTGATATTGCACAAAACTGTTGAATAACAATACAAAATATTGAAAAAATTGATTTATTATGCTATACTTAATAATATGGTGTATTGTATATAAATCTCGTTACTAATGTAAAGGAAGGCTATACTATGTCTGAAAATAAAATAATATCAATTCCCGACGGAAAGATATGTGACTATGTGGATAGCAAGTTCAGAAATGACACGCCCGAAGAATATGTTCGACAGACAGTTGAAAAAAGATTGATAAACGAGCATAAATATGATGCTTTACAAATAAAAATCGAATACACTTTACAGCTCGGTTCAAGGAAGCCACGAGCTGATATTGTTATATTCAAAAAGGATTGCAATGATCAAAAGCAGGAAAATGTTTACATTATAATTGAGTGCAAAAAGGAAACCGTCGATGCAAGAAACGCTAAAGATGGTGTTGAACAATTGAAGTCTTATATGTCTGCCTGTCCTAATTGTGAATGGGGAATGTGGACAAACGGCAAGCAAAAGGAAGTTTTCAAGAAATACGTTAATGATCAGGGTCAGATTGACTTCATGGATTATAACGATATTCCTTCTGCTGACGGAAACCTTGATGATATAAACCGTCCTAAACGTACATCTCTCAAAAACGCCTACGATGACAATCTGCTTTTTGTATTCAAAACCTGCCATAATCATATTCATATAAATGATGGCTTACAAAAGCAACCTGCTTTCTTTGAACTGTTAAAGGTCATTTTCTGCAAAATAGAAGATGAACGTAATATTCCTAACCCTTTAGAATTTTACACAACTTCTGAAGAACGTTCTAATCCTGACGGTCAACTTACTGTTAAGAAGCGTATCAGTAAAATCTTTGAGAGAGTAAAAAAGAAACATGGCAAAATTTTTGATTCTAATGACGAAATAAAGCTGGCACCGAGAAGCCTTGCTTATATAGTAAGTGAATTACAGAAGTATAGTTTACTTAATACTAACATTGACATTAAGGGTAAAGCCTACGAAGAAATCGTAGGAGCAAATCTTCGTGGAGATCGTGGAGAGTTCTTTACACCTCGAAATGTTATGAAAATGGTTGTTGAGATGATCAATCCGAAAACGGATGAAAAAGTATTAGACAGTTCCTGCGGAACAGGAGGATTCCTTGTTACCGCTATGACTCATGTTATGGCACAGTTGGAAATCAAATTTGCAGAGCAGATTGGACTTCCACAAAAAGATTGGGACTATGATACTAAAAAGCTGTTTCAAGAAAAAATCTCTGACATGGCAGCTAATAACTATTTTGGCTTTGATATTAACCCCGATCTTGTAAAAGCTACCAAAATGAATATGGTCATGAATAATGATGGCAGTGGAAATATTCTTCAAACAAATTCGCTGCTTCCGCCTCATGAATGGACCGAAGAATTTCGAACGAAACTTTCAGAGACACTTGGCATAAAAAAAGAAGAAATCCGAAACCACAAAACACTGGAATTTTTTGATATAATTGTCACCAATCCGCCTTTTGGCAGTAAGATACCTGTTAAGGATAAAGATATTCTTGAGCAATATGAGCTCGCACATATTTGGGTGAATGATAAAAATACGAATGTATGGGAAATGACAGACCGTTTGCAATCATCTGTTCCGCCTGAAATACTCTTTATTGAGCGCTGTACCCAGTTTCTTGTTCCCGGAGGTCGAATGGGTATCGTTTTACCAGACTCGATTTTAGGCTCCCCCGGACTTGGTTATATTAGAGAATGGCTTATCCGTAATCATCGTATTGTAGCAAGTATAGATCTTCACGCCGACACATTTCAACCAAGAAACGGCACTCAGACTTCTGTTTTGTTTCTGCAAAAGAAAACTCAGGAACAAAAAGATAATGAAGAAAAAAGCGGAGCAATGGCTGATTATAATATTTTTATGGCTATGGTTGAAAAAATTGGTCATGATAAAAGAGGGACACCTATATTCAAGCGTGATAAAGAGGGCAACGAGATACTTATTCCTGAGAAAAACGATGTTTATGTGCTTGATGAAACAAGTTCAGGTAGCAGAGCGGTTGCTCATGAACGTAAGACTAAAGTAAAAGATGATCAGACTCCTGATATACCTAAGATATTTTCTCGTTGGAAAAAACAGGAGGGATTATCATGGTAGACAATTTAGCAAAAAAATTTGATAATACCTCAAAGGCTGAAATTGAAATTATAGAAACACCGGTTAAGTGGTGTTCTGTGTCTCTTTCTGAAATGGTTGAACGCGGCAAGAGGCTTGAAGCCAGTGTTTTTGATGTTGAGGCAAGGCAAGCGTGGAATTTAATCAACACTAACAAGTATCCCATCACTTCTCTTGGAGGAGCAAACGGACTAACTACATCTTACACCTGCGGAAGATTCAAGCGTATCTGGGTAAAGAAATCAGAATACCCGATTTATCAGCCTTCTTCTGTTGTTGATTTAAAGCCGACACCAGATGGCTATATTTCTAAGAAAACAAAGGTAGATATTGATTCTCTTAGAGTTCATAAGGGGCAGATACTGCTTACTTGTTCAGGAACTATCGGAAAAGTATCTCTTGTATCCAAAACACTTGATAATGCTATATTCAGCCATGACCTGTTAAGAATTGATTGCAAGACTCCTGTTGATGTCGGCTATATTTACACTTATCTTAAAAGCAAAATCGGAAGTCAGATATTGATAACCAACAAATATGGTGCTGTAATTACACATATTGAGTCTGAACACTTAGATACCGTTCCGATTCCTAATGCTCCTGATAGTATCAAAGCAAAAATCAATGATCTTATTATGCAGTCCTATGATTTAAGGGACGAATCCAATGTTCTTATTGATCAGGCACAGGATCTACTTGTTAAAGAACTCAATCTGCCGCCTATAAGCGAAATAAAGGTAGACTCTCTTGATGAAAGCAAAGACATTCAGACTTTTAATGTTAAGTTGAGCAAAATGGCGGGCAGAGCCGACGCTTCGTATCATGTGCCGACAGTTGAAGCTATTGTGGATATTCTGAAAAAGAATGCAGCGGAAGTTACGACTTTGGGAGATGAGAGAATAAGCAGTAATGTTGTTTTACCCGGCAGATTTAAGCGCGTTTATGTTGATGAAGGGTATGGTAGTGTATTATTTGGTGGAAAGCAGATGTATGAATTAGACCCATCAAATAAAAAGTATTTGTCAAAGAGCAAACACAATAAACGTATAATTAAAGAACTTGAACTTCAAGAGAATACAACCCTTATATCTCGAAGCGGTACAATCGGGAAAGTTTGTCTTGTCCCAAAGCATTGGCAAAACTGGGTAGCAAGTGAACATATCATTCGTGTTGTACCTGCAAACAATGATGTTGCCGGCTATATTTCTACATTCTTATCATCAGATTACGGTTATGAGCTTATTAAGCGCTTCACTTATGGTTCGGTTGTAGATGAAATTGATGATAACCATGTAAGACAGATAGAAATACCTATTTTAAAGAATCCGGATATTCAAAAACAAATCAACGATCTTGCATTACAAGCTAATGAAAAGCGTTATCAGGCTTATCTGCTTGAACAGGAAGCGTTGAAGGTGCTTGATGAAGAAGTTATTTATGCAAAGTGAGGAATGCTGATTGGCAGGATATTCGATGTTAAACATTGTTTGGAACGGATCACATACCATAAATTATGTAGTTGAATAACTCTGGACAAACTTTTTAATTGAATATGTTAAAAGTATAGGGAGTACCTGATGATACAAACTTTCGTAATTAGTTTTGGTCAAATCCCGGTCAAATATTTGGTCAAATCATCTCAAAAGACCTCGAAAAACCTCCGACAACAGACAGAACCGCTTCACGCAAATGCCGTAAAATAGGCGTTTTTAGGACAAGCTAAAACAAAATACAATATCGGAGTAACTTTCGAGTCCCGTCACCTCGACCATATTTAAAAGACCCGGATATTTTGTTCGGGTCTTTATTTGTGATATTAAAAAGGACGAATGATTCTATGGCAGACCAGTTTTCAAGAACAGAAATGCTTCTTGGAGAAGCCGCTATGAAAAGGCTTGCAGCTTCCCGGGTGGCTGTGTTCGGCGTCGGAGGCGTAGGAGGGTATGTTGTCGAAGCTCTTGCAAGGAGCGGTATAGGAGCGCTGGATATCATTGATAACGATACAGTCAGCCTGACAAACCTTAACCGCCAGATAATCGCCACACATGATACTATCGGAAAACTAAAGACCGACGCCGCCGAGGAGCGGATAAAGCTCATCTCTCCGGAATGTAAGGTCACAAAGCATACTGTTTTTTATACCCCGGAAACAGCAGGGGATTTTGACTTTGCCCTATATGATTATGTGGTAGACGCAATAGACAATGTTACCGGGAAAATTTCCCTGGCAATACAGGCGGAAAAAGCCGGCACGCCGATAATTTCTTCCATGGGAGCAGGCAACAAGCTCGACCCGTCTGCTTTTGAAGTAGCGGATATATATGAAACATCGGTATGCCCTCTGGCAAGAGTTATGCGCTATGAGCTGAGGAAAAGGGGCGTAAAAGGGCTGAAAACCGTTTATTCAAAGGAAAAGCCCATTGTTCCGGACTATAAGGATCCCGACGGAAAGCGCGTTCCCGGTTCGGCGGCGTTTGTGCCGTCCGCCGCGGGGCTTATCATTGCCGGAGAGGTCATCAAGGACCTGATAAAGTATTCGCCTTGACAATACCTGGCGGAAGTGTTATAATTTGTAATGATATATCAGGGAAAGGAGACCGGTATGGATATAAATTATGATTCTCTTGCGCTTTTTGCAAAATTCGGCGGCGCAATGCTGGGACTGCTCCTGATAGTTTGGATAATAGCCCTGCTCACACCCAAGGCTGCAAAGTTAGTGGACAGGATATCCGGAAAGAAAGGTATTCCCGAAAGGGTGCAGGATAGTGAAAATTCGGAAAAATACAAGGTCTACAGCGTTTTTGAGGACAGACCGGATAACGATCCGCCCAAAGACGGAGACGATACTGCAAAAAATTGATTTGGAGAGATAATTATGGCTAAAGATAAAAAACTTGTTGAAGCAATAACCTCTATGGACGAGGATTTTGCAAAATGGTATACCGATATCGTAAAAAAGGCTGAACTTATCGAATACACTTCGGTAAAAGGCTGTATGGTAATACGTCCCTACGGCTATGCTATATGGGAAAATATGCAGAGGATACTGGACGGAATGTTCAAGGCGACCGGGCATGAAAATGTTTGTATGCCTATGTTTATTCCCGAAAGCCTGCTCCAGAAAGAAAAAGACCATGTTGAGGGCTTTGCGCCGGAAGTGGCTTGGGTAACTCACGGCGGAAGCGAAAAGTTAGAGGACAGACTTTGCGTCCGTCCTACTTCCGAGACGCTTTTCTGTGAGCACTATGCGAATATAGTCCATTCTTACAGGGATCTGCCTAAACTTTATAATCAGTGGGTGTCCGTGGTAAGGTGGGAAAAGACTACGCGTCCGTTCCTGCGTTCAAGGGAATTTCTCTGGCAGGAGGGTCACACCATTCACGCAACTGCGGAGGAAGCCATTGAGGAAACGGAACGTATGCTGAACGTTTATGCGGAATTTTGTGAAAAGTCCCTTGCCATGCCGGTAATAAAAGGCAGAAAGACCGACAGCGACAAGTTCGCAGGCGCAGAGGCTACCTACGCTATCGAAGCGCTCATGCACGACGGAAAGGCTTTGCAGGCAGGAACGTCCCACTATTTCGGCGACGGTTTTGCAAAGGCTTTTGAGATCATGTATACCGACAAGGAAAATAAAAAGGTTTACCCTCATCAGACTTCATGGGGAGTTACAACGCGTCTTATCGGAGCTATCATAATGACCCACGGCGACGACAGCGGACTTGTTCTGCCGCCTGCGGTAGCGCCGATACAAGCGGTGATAATACCTATCCAGCAGTTCAAGGAGGGCGTTCTTGAAAAGGCGAACGCTCTTGCGGATAAGCTGAAAGCGGCAGGGATACGCGTAAAAGTTGACGACAGCGACAATTCTCCCGGCTGGAAGTTTGCTGAATATGAAATGAAAGGCGTTCCTGTAAGAATTGAAATAGGTCCTAAGGATATTGAAAACGATCAGTGCGTATGCGCTTTGCGCTTCAGCGGTGAAAAGAGAGCCGTTTCCCTTGAAAACGAGCTTGAAACATTCAAGGATACCATTGCGGAAATGCTTGAAAAAGAAATTCCGGAGGGAATGTTCAGAAAAGCCGCCGAGAACCGTGAAAAGCACACCTATTCCTGCAAGTCTATGGACGAGATCACGGAAGTTCTGGAAAAGAACGGAGACGGTTTTGTAAAAGCAATGTGGTGCGGCGGCGAGGCTTGCGAGGACAAGATAAAGGAAGTCACCGGCGTGGGTTCAAGATGTATACCGTTCGAGCAGGAGCATATAGACGATAAGTGCGTTTGCTGCGGAAAACCTGCAAAGACGATGGTTTACTGGGGCAAGGCATATTGATGAAAAAGATCATATCCATACTATTATTAATATGTATCTGCCTGACAGGCTGTTCGCTGCAAAAGGAATATGACCTTTGCGGCAAGGACAGGATCGAGGCACTCCGTGCGGAGGCGGCACAGTGGGAAAGCGGTCGTTACCTTTTTACCGATCTTTCCACGGGTGAAATGAATCAGGCTTTTTCTTTCAGATATGAGGCGGACGGCAGCCAGACCTGCCTGTATGAGCGGGTCGTAGGTAAACAGTATGATCTGGAATACTACGGCGGCGGAAAAAATTATAAGCGCAGTGCCGGAAACGTTTCGGTCATAAAAGAAGGCGAGGAGGGATATGTTTCCTATAGCAGGGAAGCCCCTCACCCGTATTCAACGGGAGATCTGCTTTTCTATGTAAATCTGTATGCGGCTTTTTCGTCCGAAAGCACGGACGAGGACGGCAATACCGTGTACACATATATTTATGATACGGAAAAGCTGAACAAAGTGCTGGGTATGTCGCTTACCGGATTTTCTACGGAATATGTCTTTGACAAGGACGGTGCGTTCCTTTATTTCACCCAGACAAATTCCGACAGCGACGGCTCTTACAGCTACCGTATAGACGCTGTTGACATTAACGCAGTCGATGTTATCGCAGATCCGGAAGCGGAGGGATAGTATTCCCGTAAATAACGGTTTCTATTCAATAAAATGGCTGTTTTGTAATGTTGCACAAAAAAATTGCGGAATAAAGCGGAAATTTCTATATTAAAAAATTGTAAATTCGGAATTACCCCCTTGCAATCGTAAGGGGGTAATGTTATAATATTACTTGCGTGACTGCAAATTATTATGTTTTTGCGAGGAAGCGGAAGGTTGCCTGCGGTATGCAGGGGAATTTCCGCGGAGTATGTCCGGTCATGAACCGGGCGGCTGTGATAGTGAACACTGTGTGTGCTTAAACCGTGGACGGACAGTCTCCTGTGTAACTGTGCCTGTCCAAAGGTAAGCCTTGTGTTTGCACTTGCTCGGAAAACAAAGATTTCCGGGTTTTTTAATATCTGAGGGCAGGAAACGCAAGGAAGCGTGGAAAGCCGGAACGGCTTAACAGCGCGGTGCGTTCCTGACGATGAAGAATTATCACAAAGCTCGTCCCCAAAATCAAGAAAAATCTTTTTCAGGAGGCGATCCAACATGGCAGTCAATGAAAAAATAAGGATCAGGATCAAAGGTTACGACCACGCGGTAGTCGATGCTGCGGCTGCAAAGATCGTTGACGCTGCAAAGCGCAGCGGCGCAAGAGTAAGCGGACCCGTCCCTCTTCCCACCGACAAGGAGATAATCACCATTCTCCGTGCGGTGCACATGTATAAGGACAGCCGCGAGCAGTTCGAGCTGAGAACTCACAAGAGACTTATCGACGTTATAAGACCGTCCGACAAGTCTGTTGAAGCACTGCAGGGTCTTGAACTTCCTGCCGGCGTTGACGTTGTAATGGAAATCAAGTAAACAGTCCTTTCTCACAACGTGAGAATGTGACACGGTTTGCCATTTCCCAAAAATGTTGACGGCAGGGTCATGCTGCTTAAGGGCAGCCAATAACCAAAGGAGGAAAAACTATGACAAAGGCAATCATCGGTAAGAAGATCGGCATGACGCAGATCTTCGATGAAGCAACAAACAAGGTAATTCCCTTGACTGTTGTGGAAGCCGGCCCCTGCGTTGTCGTTCAGAAGAAAACTGTTGAGAACGACGGCTACAGCGCAGTTCAGCTGGGCTTCGGCGATCTGAGAGAAAAGCTTGTGAACAAGCCCCTCAAAGGTCATTTCGCCAAGGCGGACGTTGCGGCTAAGAGAACTCTCAAAGAGTTCAGGCTGGAAAACGCTGAGGCTATGGAGATAGGCGCAATTCTGAAAGCTGATACTTTTGCGGCAGGCGACATCGTTGATGTTTCCGGCACTTCAAAGGGTAAGGGTTTTCAGGGCACTATCAAGAGAAACAACAATTCAAGACTGAAAGAAACTCACGGTACAGGTCCTGTTCACAGACACGCAGGTTCAATGGGCGCTTGCTCGTCCCCTTCGCGTATCTATAAGGGCAAGGCTCTTCCGGGTCACATGGGACATGAGAAAGTTACCGTTCAGAATCTTGAAGTCGTTAAAGTTGACGCAGAGAATAATCTTATCGCAGTAAAAGGCGCGATCCCCGGTCCTAAGAACGGCATCGTTACCATTTGCGACTGCGTTAAGAAAAAGGCTTAATGGAAGGAGGAAGCAATAATGCCTAATATTAAAGTTCTGGATATGACAGGTAAAGAGGTTTCCGACATTGAGCTGTCAGATGCTGTTTTCGGCATAACTCCCAACGAATCCGCCATGCACATGATGGTAGTAAACTATCTGGCGAATCAGAGACAGGGAACACAGTCCACTCTCACCCGTACAGAGGTAAGAGGCGGCGGAAAGAAACCATGGAGACAGAAGGGCACAGGTCATGCAAGACAGGGCTCAACAAGAGCTCCCCAGTGGACACACGGCGGCATCGCTCTCGGACCTAAGCCCAGAAGCTATCGCTTCACAGTAAACAAGAAGCTGAAAAGACTGGCTATGAAGTCTGCTCTTTCGGTAAAGGCTCTTGACAATAATATCATCGTTCTGGATTCAATAACGATGGACGAGTACAAGACCAAGACAATGGCTTCTATGCTCAAAGCCATAGGCGCAGAGGGAAGCAAGGCTCTCCTTGTAATGCCTGAGGTGAACGGCTGTGTTATCAAGAGCGCGGCTAATATCCCCGGCGTTAAAACTGCTCTTGTAAATACGATAAATGTATACGATATCCTCAACTACGATAAATTCATCGTTGTAAAGGACGCCGTTGCCAAGATCGAGGAGGTGTACGCATAATGACTGCACAGGATATAGTTATCAAGCCTATAATCACAGAAAAAAGCATGGCCGGCTTGCAGGAAAGCAAGTACACCTTCAAGGTAGCTAAGTCTGCCAACAAGATAGAAATAGCCAAGGCTGTTGAAGAGCTTTTCGATGTAAAGGTCGCTAAAGTAAATACCATGCACGTCAGAGGCCGTTCCAAGAGAATGGGTATGAACAGAGGCTACACTCCCGATTGGAAGAAAGCTATCGTTACTCTGGCTGAAGGCTCAAAGACCATTGAATTTTTTGATGGCATGATGTAAGTTTACTCCTTATCCGGCAGGAAAATGAGTAAGTATGGAAGGGACAGCTTCCGCAAAACATCGCAAAATATTATAAGGAGATGAACTGCAATGGCAATCAAGTCATATAAGCCGACGACGCCGTCAAGACGTCAGATGACTGTTACTGACTACAGCGTACTTTCAAAGGTCGCTCCCGAAAAGAGCCTTCTTGCACCTATGAAGAAGACCGCGGGCAGAAACAGCTACGGCAGGATCACCGTTCGTCACAGAGGCGGCGGAAACAGAAGAAAATACAGGATCATAGATTTCAAGAGAGATAAGCAGGGCATGAACGCTACTGTTCTCAGCATTGAATACGATCCGAACAGAAGCGCTTTCATCGCACTCGTTCAGTACGAGGACGGCGAAAAGAGATATATCATAGCTCCCAACGGACTTGCAGTAGGCGACGTTGTAACAAGCGGCGCTCACGCTGATATCAAGCCGGGCAACGCCCTCGCACTTAACGATATCCCCGTTGGTACGTTTATTCACAATATCGAGCTTTATCCCGGCAAGGGCGCTCAGCTCGTCCGCGCAGCAGGAAATATGGCTCAGCTTATGGGTAAGGAAGGAAATTACGTTCTGGTAAGACTTCCCTCAGGTGAGATGAGAAAGATCCCCGCAGGCTGCATGGCTTCTATCGGTCAGGTATCAAATATCGACCATGAAAATGTAAGCCTCGGCAAAGCCGGAAGAACACGTCACCTTGGCATCAGACCTACAGTCCGCGGTTCTGTAATGAACCCGAACGATCACCCCCACGGCGGCGGTGAAGGTAAGTCTCCTGTGGGACGTCCGGGACCTGTTACACCTTGGGGCAAGCCCGCTCTCGGCTACAAGACCAGAAAGACCCACAACCGCACCGATAAGTTTATCGTAAAGAGAAGAAACGGTAAGTAATTCTTAAACGATATCAAGTCACGGACTTACGGAGCATACGCTCCGAAAGGACGTGCGTCCGGAGAAGATCCGGCTCATTGAATCATAAAGAAGGAACGATAAAGTTCCCTGCCTAAAATAAGAGAGGAGGAAAACCAATGAGCAGAAGCGTTAAGAAAGGACCTTATGTACAAGAAGTCCTGTTGAAAAGAGTTATCGCTATGAACGAAGCGGGCGAAAAGAAAGTCCTCAAGACATGGAGCAGAGCTTCAACGATATTCCCCGATTTCGTAGGTCATACATTTGCCGTTCATGACGGCAGAAAGCACGTTCCCGTATATGTTACGGAAGATATGGTAGGTCATAAGCTGGGTGAATTTGCACCCACAAGGACCTTCAAGGGCCATGCAGGTTCCAAAGTATCCAACAACGGTAAGAAATAAGGCAGAGAGGAGAATTTAAAATGGAAGCAAGAGCATATCTTAAAAATGCTCGCATCGCGCCGAGAAAGGTCCAGATAGTTCTTGACCTCATCAGAGGAAAGGACGTTGAGACCGCTATGGCAATTTTGCAGCACACACCCAAATCTGCCTGTGAATACCTGGAAAAGCTTCTGAAGTCCGCAGTTGCAAACGCAGAGAACAATTTCGGAATGGATAAGGATAACCTTTATGTTTCCGAATGTTTCGTTTGCCCCGGTCCTATAATGAAGAGAATCATGCCCAGAGCTCGAGGCAGAGCGTTCCGGATCCTCAAGAGAACTTCCCATGTTACTCTTGCGGTAAAGGAAAAAGAATAAGTCGAAAGAGGAGGTAAACTAAATGGGACAGAAAGTTAATCCGCACGGAATGCGTGTTGGCGTTATTAAAGATTGGGATTCCCGCTGGTTTGCGAATAAGGCAGCTTTCGGCGATACACTGGTCGAGGACTATAAGGTCCGCAAATATATCAAGAAAAACCTTTACGCAGCAGGAGTTCCCCGCATAGAGATCGAAAGATTTGCGGATAAGGTAAGGATCCATGTTCACTGCGCTAAGCCCGGTATCGTTATCGGACGCGGCGGTGAAAATATCGAAAAGCTCCGTCTCGATGTCGAGAAAATGATGAAGAAGTCGGTCGCTATCAATATCGTTGAAGTAAAATCTCCCGATATGGATGCGCAGCTCGTTGCTGAAAGCATTGCTGCTCAGCTCGAAAACCGTGCTTCTTACAGAAGAGCAATGAAACAGGCTATAGGCAGAGCTATGAAGCTCGGCGCAAGAGGTATCAAGGTAATGGTAAGCGGACGTATCGGCGGCGCCGAGATCGCTCGTTCCGAATCCTATCACGAGGGAACTATCCCCCTCCAGACGATCCGTGCCGACATTGACTACGGTTTTGCTGAGGCAAGCACAACTTACGGACGCATAGGCGTTAAAGTATGGATCTACAAGGGCGAAGTTCTTAAAGGCGATGTTGCCAAGGCAAGAACAGCCGCTGCAGAAAAGACAGAAAAGAAGCCCCGCAGGAACGATCGCCGTCAGGGCGGAGAAAACCGCGGAGCGAGAAAAAGAGAAGGAGGTAACCAGTAATGCTTCTTCCGAAGAGAGTTAAGTACAGAAGAGTACAGAGAGGACGCCTTACAGGTAAGGCAAGCCGCGGAAACAAGGTCTCCAACGGAGATTACGGTCTCCAGGCTCTTGAGCCCGCATGGATAACCTCCAACCAGATCGAAGCTGCCCGTATCGCTATGACGCGTTACATCAAGAGAGGCGGTCAGGTATGGATAAAGATATTCCCCGACAAGCCGGTAACAGAGAAGCCTGCTGAAACACGAATGGGTTCCGGTAAAGGTTCTCCCGAATACTGGGTAGCAGTTGTAAAGCCGGGCAGAGTTATGTTTGAGATCGCCGGCGTTACTGAGGATATCGCAAGAGAAGCTATGCGTCTTGCTATGCATAAGCTTCCTATAAAGTGTAAGTTTGTAGCGCGTGAGAAAGAGGAGGCGAGCGAATAATGAAGGCTGCGGAAGTTAGAGATATGACAACTCTTGAGCTTGATAATAAGCTTGCCGATCTGAAAAAAGAGCTTTTCGCTCTCCGTTTTCAGCACGCTATCAATCAGCTCGACAATCCTACACGTCTCAAGGCTGTGAAGAAGGACATTGCCCGCGTTAAGACAGTTCTCCGCGAGCGTGCCGGTTCCGAGCAGTAAGTGAAGGGAGTATACAGAAATGGCTGAAAGAAATCTTAGAAAAACAAGAGTTGGCAAGGTAGTTTCCAACAAGATGGATAAAACCATTGTTGTCGCTATCGTCGATAACGTACAGCACCCCCTGTACAAGAAGATCATCAAGAGGACCATCAAGCTGAAGGCTCACGATGAAAACAATACCTGCAATATCGGCGACCGCGTTGAGATCATGGAGACCCGTCCTATATCCAAGGATAAGAGATGGCGTCTCGTAAAGGTCATCGAACAGGCTAAGTAATAGCAAAATGAGCATTGTCCGGAGGCATATGGACGGAAATTTCCGCCGTTTGCTTCCGCCGCTCCTGCTCGGCATACAAAAAGAGCAGGATCTTAATTATGGAAGGAGTTAATCGCTGTGATCCAGATGCAGACTTATCTGAAAGTCGCTGATAACACGGGCGCTAAAGAGCTTATGTGTATAAGAGTTCTTGGCGGTACCCGCAGAAGATATGCAAATATCGGCGATGTTGTTGTTGCTTCGGTCAAAAAAGCAACACCAGGCGGCGTTGTTAAGAAAGGCGACGTCGTTAAGGCAGTTATAGTTCGTTCGGCAAAGGGTCTCCGCCGTGACGACGGTACCTATATCCGCTTCGACGAGAACGCTGCCGTAATTATCAAAGAGGACAAGAACCCCAGAGGCACCCGTATTTTTGGACCGGTTGCCCGTGAGCTTAGAGACAAGGACTATATGAAGATCCTGTCACTTGCTCCCGAAGTTCTGTAAGGAGGCGTAACGATCATGAATAAACTGCACGTTAAAACAGGTGACACCGTTGTTATCCTTTCCGGCAAGGACAAGGGAAAGCAGGGCAAGGTAGTTGAAGTTTCTCCCAAGGAAAACAAGGTCATCGTTGAAGGTCTCAATATCGTTACAAAGCACGTTAAGCCCAGACAAATGGGTCAGCAGGGCGGCATTGTCAAATGTGAGGCTCCCCTTTATGCGTCAAAGGTAATGGCTGTATGCCCCAAGTGCGGCAAGCCAACCAGACTCGCTCATAAGATCGAGGACGGCAAAAAGGTAAGAGTATGCAAGCACGCGGACTGCGGAAAAGCTTATTAAGGAAAGGAGTAATTGAAATGGCATCCAATATGAAAGAACTTTATGTCAGCACAGTGGCTCCTGCTTTAATGAAGAAGTTCGGCTACAAAAGCGTTATGCAGATACCTAAGATCGACAAGGTAGTTATCAACGTAGGCGCAGGCGAAGCTAAGGACAACGCTAAGGTAATTGACGCTATAATGTCGGATCTTGCGGCTATCACAGGTCAGAAGCCTATCGTCTGCCGCGCAAAGAAATCCGTTGCCAACTTCAAGATCCGTGAAGGTATGCCAATAGGCGTAAAGGTAACTCTCAGAAGCGAGAAGATGTACGAATTTCTCGACAGACTTTTCAATGTTGCGTTCCCCCGTGTTCGTGACTTCAGAGGAATAAACGGCGATTCCTTCGACGGAAGAGGAAACTATTCCACAGGTATCAAGGAGCAGCTGATATTCCCTGAGATCGAGTATGATAAGATAGACAAGGTACGCGGTATGGATATCAACATAATCACCACCGCAAATACAGATGAGGAAGCCAAGGCTCTTCTGGAGCTCATGGGCGCTCCCTTTGCCAAGTAAAAGGAAAGGTGGGTTAGGATAAATGGCTAAAACATCTATGAAAGTAAAGCAGCAGAGAACTCCTAAGTACAGCACCAGAGCTTACAACAGATGCAAGATCTGCGGCAGACCTCATGCATATATGAGAAAGTTCGGCATATGCCGTATCTGCTTCAGGGAGCTTGCTCACGAAGGACAGATCCCCGGCGTGAAGAAAGCAAGCTGGTAAACGGCAATTGCTGCTTTAAAGTAATATAAGGAGGTTAACCGTTATGCAAATTACAGATACAATTGCAGATATTCTTACAAGAATACGAAATGCCAATTCTGCAAAGCACCCAACAGTTGACGTTCCTGCTTCCAATATCAAGAAGGCTATAACTCAGATACTCGTTGACGAAGGTTATCTCAAGAGCTATCAGATAATAGACGACGGAAAGCAGGGCATCATCAGGATCACGCTGAAATACGGCGAGAACAAGTCTCAGGTCATCACCGGTCTGAGAAGAGTTTCTAAGCCCGGTCTCAGGATATATTCAAGCTGCGAGGATATGCCCAAGGTAATGAAGGGTCTCGGTATCGCTATCGTTTCCACTTCAAAGGGCATTATGACCGACAAGAAGGCAAGAGAGCTCCATGTCGGCGGCGAAGTCCTTGCATTCGTATGGTAAGGAGGAACAAGTAAATGTCAAGAATAGGCAAAAAGCCCGTTACTGTTCCTGCCGGCGTTGATGTAAAGATCGACGGCACTACCGTTACGGTAAAGGGACCTAAGGGCACACTTACAAATACTTTCAACCACGATATGAAGATCAGGTTGGAAGGCAATGAGATAATTGTTGAGCGTCCCTCCGAGGATAAGCTCCACAAATCACTCCACGGTCTGACAAGAACTCTTATCCACAACATGGTGGAAGGCGTTACAAACGGATTTTCCAAGTCTCTGGACATCGAAGGTATCGGTTACCGTGCCCAGAAGCAGGGAAAGAACCTTGTTATGAACCTTGGTTATTCACATCAGGTCATTGTTCCGGAAACAGACGGCATCACAATAGACGTTCCCTCTCCCAACAAGATCGTTGTAAACGGTATTGACAAGCAGAAGGTGGGACAGTTCGCTGCTGAGCTCCGCGAGAAAAGACCTCCCGAGCCGTACAAGGGCAAGGGTATCCGCTACACCGGCGAAAGAATTATCCGCAAGGAAGGTAAAGCCGGTAAGGGCAAGAAGTAATTTCCACATAAGAAGAGTTATCCTATTTTTAGAGAATGGGACAGTCCGCGGCGGGAAGTTTCCGTCGGAGCGACTACTATTCTCCGCTTGAAAAGGAGTTGAATTATCAATGGTAAAGCAGATAAACAGAAAGGCTGCAAGAGCCAAGAGACAGATCCGCGTCCGCTCTAAGATAAGCGGAACAGCTGAATGCCCAAGACTCAACGTTTTCCGCAGCGCTAAGAACATCTATGCTCAGATCATCGACGATACTGCAGGAGTTACACTCTGCGCGGCTTCTTCGCTGGAAAAGGGTTTTGACGGAAACGGCGGCAACAAGGAAGGCGCTTTCAAGGTAGGCGAGATGATCGCCAAGAAGGCTGCCGAGAAGGGCATTAAGGACGTTGTTTTCGACCGTGCAGGTTATCTCTATCACGGAAGAGTTGCAGAACTTGCCGAAGGCGCAAGAAAAGGCGGTCTGAATTTCTGATTCGGCGCCATCAACAAATAAGGAGGTAATACTTTTGGCAAACGCTAAAATAGATGCTTCTGCTATGGAGCTGACCGAAAAAGTCGTTGCTATAAACAGAGTTTCCAAGACCGTTAAGGGCGGACGTATCTTCAAGTTCGCGGCTTTGGTCGTAGTCGGCGACGGAAACGGCATTGTCGGCTTCGGCATGGGCAAGTCCGGAGAAGTTCCCGACGCTATACGCAAGGGAATAGAGGACGCTAAGAAAAATCTTATAAGAGTTTCTCTCAGAGGAACTACTATCCCACATGAAATTATCGGCACATTCGGCGCAGGCAGAGTTCTTATGAAGCCCGCCGCTCCCGGTACCGGTGTTATCGCCGGAGGTCCTGTTCGTGCAGTCATCGAAATGGCAGGCATAAAGGACATCAGAACAAAGTCTCTCCGTTCCAACAACGCCTGCAATGTGGTAAGAGCTACCATAAATGGTCTTGCTCAGTGCCGCAGCGCTAAGGAAGTTGCTGAGATCAGAGGCAAATCCGTTAAGGAAATTTTGGGTTAAGGAGGACGGAAGATAATGAAAGTAAAGCTTGTAAAAAGTCTTAA
Source organism: uncultured Clostridia bacterium (assembly GCA_947627905.1). GTDB lineage: Bacteria > Bacillota > Clostridia > Oscillospirales > Ruminococcaceae > RGIG8773. Next base: position 26,751 of record CANQXX010000014.1, on the reverse strand, counting down.
CAGCGTTAAGAAGGATCAGGCTGCTACAGCAAATTCTCTCGGACTCAGAAAGATCGGCGACGTGTCCGAGCAGCCCGAAAACGACGCTACAAAGGGCAAGATCAAGAAAATTGCTCACCTCGTAGAGGTTATCGAAGCATAATTTATACAAGGAGGTGCGAAAAGCATGAAAATTCACGAATTATCTCCTGCAGCCGGTTCAAACAAAGATGTCAAGAGGATCGGAAGAGGTCACGGTTCCGGAAACGGAAAGACAGCCGGCAAGGGTCATAAGGGTCAGAATGCCCGTTCGGGCGGAGGCGTAAGGATCGGCTTTGAAGGCGGTCAGATGCCTCTGGCAAGAAGAATCCCGAAGAGAGGCTTCAATAACGTTTTCGCAGAGAAAATGTCAGTAATAAACGTTTCCGACCTTGCAAAGTTCAAGGAAGGAACGGTAGTTGACGCTGAGCTCCTCAAAGCAGCCGGCGTAGTAAAGAAAACAGCTAACGGCGTTAAGGTCCTCGGAAACGGAGAGCTTAATGTGAACCTTACAGTAAAAGCTGCGGCTTTCTCCCAGTCTGCAAAGGAAAAAATCGAGAAAGCAGGCGGGAAGGCTGAGGTGATGTAATGTGTTCACGACCTTCAGAAATGCATGGAAAATACCGGAATTAAGGAAAAAGATCCTGTACACATTACTGATAATCTTTATATTCAGGATAGGCTGCCACATTCCGGTGCCGTTTATGGATCCGAACGCTATAAGTCAGATGTTTGCTGACGGAAACTTCCTTAGCTATATGGATATCCTCACAGGCGGCGCGCTTTCACAGGGAACACTTCTGTCACTTTCTATCCAGCCGTATATCAATGCGTCCATCATAATGCAGCTTCTTACCTACGCGCTTCCTCCTCTGGAAAATCTCCAGAAAGAGGGCGAATCGGGAAGAAAAAAAATACAGAAGATAACCAGCTTTGTTTCGCTGGGCATAGCTTTTGTAATGTCTTATGCTTATTACGTTACACTAAGGAACAATCACGCGCTTAATTATACGGAAGGCTTTGCCGGAGTATTTTCGGCAATAGTTATCGTCCTTTCGTTTGCAGCAGGTTCCAACATAGTAGTATGGCTGGGCAACAGGATAAACGAGCACGGCATCGGCAACGGTATTTCAATGATACTGTTCGCAGGTATCGTTTCAAGAGGTCCTTCCGCAATACTTTCCATGTTCGAGCTTGTAAGATCGGATATGAAGTATGTTTTCGTAGTTCCTCTGGTACTGATAATTTTCGTTGTTATGATAGGATTTATCGTTTTCATGAACGAATCCGAAAGACGTATCCCTATACAGTATGCAAAACGTGTTGTAGGCAGAAAGCAGTACGGCGGTCAGAACACACACATTCCTATCAAGATAGCAATGAGCGGCGTTATGCCTATCATCTTTGCAATGGCTATAATGTCCCTGCCTTCGACGATATCTATGTTTTTCCCGCCGTCGGCAACGCCTGAAACATTCTGGCAGAAATTCTATGCGGGATTTATAAACTTCTTCAGTTATACCAGTCCATGGTATGCGATCCTTTATTTCCTGCTGATAATCGCATTCAACTATTTCTATGTTTCCATGCAGTATAATCCTATAGAAATAGCCAATAATCTCCGTCAGAACAACGGAGGCATACCGGGTATACGTCCCGGCAAACCAACAAGCGATTTTATCCAGAGAGTCCTTGGAAAGATAACCCTTGTAGGTGCTTTCTTCCTTGGCGTTATCGCGATATTCCCTATCCTTACCAACCTTGCGCTGCCTAAGTTGGGCATAGCAATGGGCGGTACGTCTATCCTCATCGTGGTAAGCGTTGTTCTTGAGACTGTAAGAACGCTCGAATCCCAGATGATGATGCGTCATCACAGGGGCTTCCTTGAATAACGGGCAGATACCGCCTGAAACCGAGGATAAGCCATAACAAAAAATGAAACTTTATTTAGGAGGATTATTATGAACCTGATCTTATTGGGCGCTCCGGGCGCAGGAAAAGGCACACAGGCAGAGGTAATCAGCGAAAAGCTGGGAATACCTCAGATATCTACGGGAAACATTCTGCGCGAAGCTGTAAAGAACGGCACAGAATGCGGTCTTAAAGCAAAAAGTTTCATGGAGAGCGGTGCTCTCGTTCCCGACGAAGTGGTAATAGGCATACTGAAAGACAGAATTGCCGAGGACGACTGCAAAAACGGCTATATTCTCGACGGATTTCCAAGGACCGTTCCTCAGGCGGAAGCTCTTGAAAATATGGGGATAAACATTGATAAGGTAATTTCCATTGATGTTCCCGACGAAGTTATTCAGGGCAGACTTTCGGGCAGAAGAGTATGCGAAAAGTGCGGCGCTTCCTATCATATCCAGTTCAATCCTCCCAAGAAAGAGGGTATCTGCGATAAGTGCGGCGGCAACGCTGTACAGCGCAAGGACGACGCTCCCGAAACGGTCATTGAAAGACTTCGCACATATCATGAGCAGACAGCTCCTCTTGCAGATTTCTACGACAAGAGAGGAAAGCTGGTAAGAGTTCAGGGTCAGGAGGAAGTCAAGGATACTTCCGAGAAAGTTCTGGCAGCCATTAACGCCTGACAGGACTTCACAGAAAGAAGAGCATTCAGATGATAAGCGTTAAATCAAAGACCGAACTGGAGAAAATGCGAAAGATAGGCACTATCACCGCAAACGCTCTCCATTTCGGCGGACAGTCTATAAAAGCAGGTATGACTACCTACGAACTTGACAGGATCATACACGACTATATCGTTCAGCATGGCGCTAATCCTTGTCTGGTGGGATATATGGGATTTCCGGCGTCGTCCTGCATAAGCGTGAACGAGCAGCTTATCCACGGTATACCGTCAAAAAAGCTCAGGCTTAAAGAGGGAGATATCGTAAGCGTTGACGTCAGTGCCGAAATGGACGGTTTCTTCGGAGATACGGCTTATACGTTTGCCGTAGGGAAAATATCCAGAGAGGCAGAACAGCTTCTTAAAGCCACTAATGAATGTCTGTATAAGGGAATAGAACAGGCTGTTCCCGGAAACAGGATAGGCGACATAGGATATGCGATAGAAAACCATTGTTCCGGATACGGATACAGCGTATGCAGAAAGTATATCGGTCATGGTATAGGACGCAAGCTCCACGAAGATCCGGAGGTGCCCAACTACGGAAAGCAAGGGCACGGACCGAGACTTGTGGCAGGCATGACTATATGTATAGAACCCATGATAAACGCGGTAGGCGAGAGCGTAAGAGTTCTCCCCGACGGCTGGACCGTGGTGACAAAATCGGGTTCGCTGGCAGCTCATTTTGAGCATACGGTCGCAGTCACTCCCGACGGACCGGTCATCCTTACAAAGCCTACGCTTTGATACGGTCAGGAGGGCAGACAGTGGAAGCGAAGATCGGAATGATAGTCCGTTCCGCTGCGGGACGGGACAAAGGCAGATTTATGGCAGTAGTTTCCACGGAAAACGGCTTCGTTTATCTTGCGGACGGAAAAGAGCGGAAGCTCTCTTCCCCCAAAAAGAAAAATATCAAACATGTAACCTTTACAAAAACGTCGGTGGATATCGACGGTATGACAGACAAAGGACTGAGACGTCTCCTGTGTGAGTTCACGGGAGAAGAGGAATAAAAGTCCTGCCGAAATCGAAGATCAGAAATTCCCAAAGGAGGCATATGCTTGTCTAAGGAAGATGTAATTGAGATCGAGGGTACGGTCATTGAAGCTCTGCCGAACGCAATGTTTCAGGTGGAACTTGCAAACGGACATAAAATTCTCGCTCACGTTTCCGGTAAGCTCAGAATGAACTACATCAGGATAGTTCCGGGAGATAAGGTCACAGTCGAAATGTCGCCTTACGATCTCTCGAAGGGCAGAATTACCTGGAGAGCAAAATAATCAAGTTTTCAAACTCAGAAAGGTGGTAATTTTTATGAAAGTAAGACCTTCTGTAAAGCCTATCTGTGAAAAATGCAAGGTTATCAAAAGAAAAGGCAAGGTTATGGTTATCTGCGAAAACCCCAAGCATAAACAGCGTCAGGGCTGATCAAGAAAAGTATCTTTAACACAACATGGAGGTGTATTGTAAATGGCACGAATTGCCGGCGTTGACCTTCCGAAAAATAAGAGAGTCGAGATCGGTCTCACTTATATTTACGGTATAGGCCGCAAATCAGCTGACATTATCCTCGCAAATACAGGTATAGATCCCGATACAAGAGTGAAAGACCTTAATGAAGATGATGTTGCTAAGCTCAGAGAATATATCGATCATAACTTTATCGTAGAGGGCGATCTCAGAAGAAATGTTGCTCTCAACATCAAGAGACTGGTCGAGATCGGCTGCTACAGAGGAGTACGTCACAGAAAGGGTCTCCCTGTAAGAGGTCAGAGAACAAAGACTAACGCAAGGACCCGCAAAGGTCCCGTTAAGACCATCGCTAACAAGAAGAAGTAAGGAGGTATTGAACAGATGGCTCAGGTCAAAGGTAAAAAGACGGTTGTCAGAAGACGCCGTGAACGTAAAAACATCGAAAATGGCGCTGTTCATATACAGTCCACTTTCAACAATACGATAGTAACCATCACAGATACTCAGGGCAATGCAATATCCTGGGCATCAGCCGGCGGACTTGGCTTCAGGGGATCAAAGAAATCCACTCCTTTTGCCGCACAGACTGCTGCTGAAACTGCTGCAAGAGCTGCTATGGAGCATGGACTCAAGACAGTTGAAGTTTATGTAAAGGGTCCGGGCGCAGGACGTGAGGCTGCTATCAGAGCTTTGCAGACAGTAGGTCTGGAAGTAAAGCTCATCAAGGATGTTACTCCTATTCCGCACAACGGATGCCGTCCTCCTAAGAGAAGACGCGTCTAATTATCAGGAGGTGTTATTGTAATGGCATTGAATAAAGAACCTATCCTGAAAAGATGCAGATATCTCGGCATAAGCCCGATGGTAATGGGCATCTCTAAGGAATCAAACAGAAACCCCGGCGCTAACAACAGAAAAAAGGTTTCCGAGTATGGTATGCAGCTCAAAGAAAAGCAGAAGCTGAAATTCATCTACGGCGTTCTGGAAAAGCCTTTTTATCATTATTTTGAAATTGCCGAAAAAATGGAAGGCAAGACCGGTGACAACCTTATAACTATCCTTGAATCCAGACTGGATAACGTTGTTTACAGAATGGGTCTTTCCCTTACAAGACGCGAGGCAAGACAGCTCGTTTCACACAGACATTTTACCGTAAACGGCAAGCGCATAGACATTCCTTCCTACAGAGTAAAGGTTGGAGACGTTATTGCACTGTACGAAGGCAGCCGCAGCAGCGAAAAGTTCAAGGCTGTAGTTGAAGAAACAGCAGGCAGAACAGTTCCGCTCTGGCTTGAGCCCGACAAGGCTAACTTCGCAGCTAAAGTGACCCGTATGCCCACTACCGAGGACCTCGATTACGAGACCCAGACACACCTTATCGTCGAGCTGTACTCCAAGTAATAGGCACAATATACGTTATCCGCAACTTGAATATAGGAGGGTTTTATCATGCTTGAACCAATTCAGAAGGCGGACATTGATACCGTCGAGCTTAAAAGCAACGGGACCTACGGCAAATTTACTGTTGCTCCGCTGGAGCGCGGCTACGGACATACTCTCGGCAACAGCCTGAGACGCGTCCTGCTTTCCTCACTTCCCGGCGTTGCCGTTACATCTGTAAAGATAGACGGCGTTCATCATGAACTGTCTACTATCCCCGGTGTAAAAGAGGACGTCACCGAGATCGTTCTCAACCTTAAAGGACTTACCGCCAAGCTTCACGGCGAGGGGCCAAAGACAGTTTACATCGAAGCTGAGGACGAATGCGAGGTCACTGCGGGCGACATTAAAACCGACTCCGAGGTGGATATTCTTGTCCCGGAGATGCATATTGCTACTCTTGGCAAGGACGCAAAGCTCTATATGGAAATTACGATCGACAAAGGACGCGGTTACGTTCCTGCCGAAAAGAACAAGCAGATATCCAATTTCGGCATTGACGTTATCGCAGTAGATTCCATTTATACCCCCGTGCTGAAAGTGAACTATTCCGTTGAAGATACACGTCTCGGACAGGTAACAGACTATGACAAGCTGATACTTGAAGTCTGGACAGACGGCGTTGTCTCCGCAAAGGAAGCTGTTTCACAGGCAGCCAATCTCCTCATTGAGCACCTGAAGCCCTTTACAGAGCTTTCCGACGAATCCGCGATCACAGAGATCATGATCGAAAAGGACGACAAGGGTAAAGAAAAGATCCTTGAGATGACCATTGAGGAACTTGACTTGTCGGTACGTTCATTCAACTGTCTGAAGCGTGCCGGTATCAATACGGTGGACGATCTTATCAACAAGTCCGAAGAGGAAATGATGAAGGTTAGAAACCTTGGTAAAAAATCTTTCGACGAGGTAAAGGAAAAGCTCCAGTCGCTGGGCTTCAATCTCAGCTCGGAAGAGGAATGAGAGCGATAATTACTATCGCGCTACTTTGTAATGTAAGGAGTGAATTATATGCCGGGAACCAGAAAACTGGGCCGCACAAGCGATCACAGAAAAGCTATGCTCAGAGCAATGGTAACTTATCTGCTTGAAAACGGCAAAATAGAAACAACTGTTGCCAGAGCGAAAGAAGTTCGTTCAATGGCGGAAAAGATGATAACTATCGCCAAGACAAACGATCTGCACTCCAAGCGTCAGGTTCTTGCTTATGTAACTAAGGAGGATGTTGTCAAAAAGCTCTTTGACGAAATAGCTCCTAAATATGCCGACAGAAACGGCGGTTACACAAGGGTCGTAAAGATCGGACCCAGACGCGGCGATGCTGCCGAAATGGCAATTATTTCGCTGGTAGATTAAAAAACGCAAACGCCGCACATTGTGCGGCGTTTTTAGCACAGTGTGCGGCGTTTTTAGCACAATGTGCGGCGTTTTTAGCACAATGCGCGGCGTTTTTAGTTTGAAAACAACTTTTTCAGGGTATTGCCGGGGAAATATTCATGATATCGTCCGGCGGCGCTTGTGAGGAGCTCTTTCATCTGTAAATCCTATGAGAAAATCCACGCTTGTTCCGTAAAATCCGGAAAGCAATTCCATTGCGGACAGCGAAGGCTGCAATTCTCCCGTTTCGTAACGGGAATATGTCTGCTGGGTAACGCCGAGATAATCGGCTATCTGTCGCTGATAAAGGCAGCTGTTTTCACGCATTTCACGAAGCCTGCTGCCTATGATATTTTTGTTCATATGTATTCCCCCGGATAAATTTCTCTCTTAAAATATTATATTGCAGCGGGAAAAGATTGTCAAGAACAAAATAAAATTCTTCCGGACGCATAAGGAAAATAAGTTCCCGATTATATTCCATAAAGTGAAAATGGTAACAAAAATTGTAACCAAATTTTCATTTTTGAGTGAAAAAAATCCTTGTTTTTGTGCATTGTGCTTAAAAGAAGCGGGCAATTAAATCGAAAAATTGTTATATTAATACTTGGATTTAAAAGCCGATTGTGTTATAATTACAGCATAGTTAGAAAAACTATGATAAAACAATTGAATGGAGGAAATAACAATGAAAATGAAGAAGATCCTTGCTGCTATCGCAGCTTGCGCTATGTCTGCAGCTATGCTCAGCATGACAGCTTTCGCAGCCGGTACAGAGTCTGATGAAGAAACTCTTGACGAAACTCCTGCTGAAGAAGAGATCATTGACGAGGGTGAAGAAGAGACCGAAGAGCCTGCTGAAGAGGAAACTCCTGCTGAAGAGGAAGAAGAAACTCCTGTACAGGAAAACCCCGGCACAGGTAACTCTCCTATAGCTCTCGCAGTTATCCCTGTTGCTCTTGCAGCAGCTGCTGTAGTAGCTAAGAAGGCTAAGTAATTTGGTTAATTTTTCCGGAAAGCCGTCCTGATGGGCGGCTTTTCATTTTTCCGAGTAAACGTCAGCGCAGAACGGTTTATATCTATTTTATGGAACAAGTTTTTACAACGTGTAAAAAATGCCTGAAAATCCCTTGTTTTACGCATAGCATTTGCCAAAATGAACAAAAATTACAATAAAAATTATTAAAAAAATATGTTGGCAGATGAGCATAATAATGATATAATTGATATGTAGGGCAATGTACCTGCAAAGAAAGAATTGGAGGTTTATTCTATGAAAATCAAAAAAATCATTGCAGCTGTTGCAGCTGCAGCTATGGCTCTTTCTATGAGCGTAGTAAACGCATTTGCTATTGATCTCGATGCTGAATATCCCGGAGCATGGGCAGCAAGCAAGTCCATTCCCAAGTCCGAGTTTGATGCTATCGGCGGAGATGTTAAGGTAGTTCTTACCGTTGAGACTAAGGCACCCCTTATCGGTGACGGAAACTTCCTTGCAAAGCCTATGAACATCGATGTCAGCTGGGATGCTGTTACAGACAGACTTACAAGTGATACCGCTATCGCTAAGACTGACGGATTCTTTGTATTTGATGCTACACAGGCAACAAATACAGTTGAATTTGTAGTTCCTGCTGATCTTATCGCTGAATTTGGCGACAATGGTCTTGCATTCCAGGTAAGCGATGTTATCATCAAGTCTGCAGAGCTTTCTGCCGGCACACCTGAGGGAGAGATCAGAAGAGTTACAGAAGATCAGTCTGCTCTTATCATGCAGGGTCAATCTTATGAAGAAGCTACAGGCGCTGCCGCTCCTGCTGAAGAAGCTCCTGCTGAAGAAGCTCCTGCTGCTGATGACGGCGCAGCTACAACACCTGCTGCTACAGGCAATACTTCCGCTGCTGTTATGGTTTCCGTAATGGCTCTTGCCGGAGTTGCTGCTGTTGCAACAAAGAAGAGAAAGTAATTCGGTTTAATGAATAACTTAAAAAAAGTCCTGCCTTTAAAGGCGGGGCTTTTTTGTTAAGATATATCACAACAAGAAGTTGATTTTTAGTTTACTTATAAATGATAAAAGCGCTAAAGATCAGCCTTTTCTGCAATAAACTTATTGTATAAATAAAATTATTTCTACAGCGAGGAAAAGTTTGCTGTCAAATTTGCTATTTTAAACAAAAAAAAACAATAATTATTATTTAAAAAATATGTTGTTAAATTCGTATAATAATGCTATAATTAATAATATCAATAATAGCAGGTGAAGCCTGCCAAAAAATGTATTGGAGGAAAAATAATGAAAATATCAAAGATCGCTTCTATCGTTGCAGCAGCTGCAGCAGCAGTTTCTATGATGGCTGTAAGCGTAAGCGCAACAAACTGGGCAAATGTTGGTTATGCTGACAACAACCCCGACACTGTTCAGATCCTTTCAACCGATGAAAATTCCGTATCTTTCACAGCTACCGAAGCCGGTATGGCTGCCGCAACAGGTGCTAAGGCTCGTATAACAGCCGGTGAACTTCTTGACGATCCTACACTTGTAAAGTCCGCTACATGGACGATCACATATGTCGTTCCTGCAGACGCTGATGTTCCTGCAACAGGTCTCGGCGGCGGCTGCTATTTTGGCTGCAAGAACTCTACCGGTTACTGGGTAAATCCTGACTATGATGAAGACGGAAACGGTTCATGGACAACAGGAACATATACCGTTCAGGACGACGCTAAGTTCCTTCTTCCTACCGAAGGTCTTACAGCTGATTCCGAACTGGTATTCATGGATTGGTCTCAGAACGCAGGACTTCCTTCCGTAACTATCACTGTTTCTGATCTGAAGTTCTTCGACGCTGACGGCAACGAGATCGCTCAGAAGCCTTATGCAGGCGCTGCTGCTGAAGAAGCTCCTGCTGCTGAGGAAGCTCCTGCTGCTGACGGCGCAGCTACAACACCTGCTGCTACAGGTAACGCTGCTGTTGCTTCTATTGCTGCTGTAATGGCTGTTGCAGGCGCTGCTGCTGTTGCAACAAAGAAAAGGAAGTAATTTTATAATTACTATAAAAATGAAAAAAAGTTTTGGAGGAATTTGCAATGAAACTTAAGAAAATTTTTGCTGCTGTTGCAGCAACTGCTGTTGCTATTTCCGCAATGGCTGTAAATGCATTTGCACTTGCTACTACTGATTATGTAGAGATCAGCGAGGGCAAGGGAACTATTTTCCTTGTTGCTGATGATGGCAAGCCCCAGTGGGCTGTTGACGCTGGCGTTGATGTTACAACAGTTTACGGTGTAAAATTCAACGTTTCTTTTGACAGCGGCGAAGTTGCTAATGATTCTGTATGGATCGGCGGCGGTATCGGTGCTAACAGTCCTTCTACCGGTTGGGAACAGCACGAGTGGGGCAGAAGCGGGAAAGAGGTCACTTGTGATCTTACAAACGGAACAATAACATGGATGGATACTGAACCTGTATTCAAGGCAGATGACAAGTACGTTCAGTTCTGGCTTCAGACATGGGGCGGTAAAGTAACCGTTAATAGCATTGATGTTCTTGATAAGGACGGAAACGTTATCGTTGGTAATGAGCCTGCTCCTGCTGAAGAAGAAGCTGCTACTGACGAAGCTGCTCCCGAAGAGACTGCAGAAGAAGCTGATGAAGCTACTGCCGATGCTGCTGATGCAGCTGTAGAGGCTCCTGCTGATGAAGAAGCCGGCGGTTCTGATGTTGCTGTTGATGACACTGATGAGGTTGTTGAAGAAGATGGTGCTGACGTTGTTGAAGAAGCTCCTGCTGCTGATACAACAACAGACGCTGCTGCTACAGGAAACGTTGCTGTTGCTTCTATCGCTGCTGTAATGGCTATTGCCGGTGCTGCTGCTGTTGCAACAAAGAAGAGAAAGTAATTCGATTTGATGAATAACTTTAAAAAGACCCGTTCATTAGAACGGGTCTTTTTGTTATTCTGACTAAAATTTACAGCGAAAATTATCTAAAAAATATATTGTTGGATTTGGTAAAAAATGATATAATTATCCTATAACGGACAGAACAACGTCCGATGAATGGAGGAGAAATTTTATGAAATTCAAAAAAATCGTAGCTGCTATCGCAGCAGCGGCTATGGCTGTTTCTATGACTGCTATCAGCGCATTTGCAGCAACAGTTGAGATCGATACCGAATCTCCGGGATCATGGTCTTCAAGCGGAAAGGGCATCAAAAAGGCAGATCTTGAAGCTGTAGGCGGAGATATCAGAATCGTACTTACAGTTGAGATTTATGATCCGCTGGGACTGGGCGATCAGTTCCTTGTAAATCCTATCGACTATGATAACGGCTGGGTATCCCAGACTGATTTTATCACCAGCGATACCGTAGTTGCAAAGACTGACGGCTGGATCTGCGTTCCTCAGGATGCAACAACTATTGAATTTGTTTATCCTGCAAGCGCTATTGCTGCTCTTGGCGACGACGGACTTTGCTTCAGCTCACAGAACGTTATCGTAAAATCCGCTGAATATGAACTTGCTTCTGCTCCTCAGGGCGAAGTTGTACGCGTAAGCGATCAGGAAGGCAAGGACTACTGCTTCGGCAAGTATGACCCCAGAGGCGGCGCTGCAACCGAAGAAGCTGCTCCCGAAGAGACTGCAGAAGAAGCTCCTGCTGCTGATGACGGCGCAGCTACAACACCTGCTGCTACAGGCAATGTTCCTGCTGCTGTTATGATCTCCGTAATGGCTGTTGCAGGTACTGCTGCTGTTGCAACAAAGAAGAGAAAGTAATTCGATTTGACGAATAACTTTAAAAGCCCCGTTCTTAGAACGGGGCTTTTTTTAGTCTCTGATCGCCTTTTTGGCTTTGTTTACGATAGTTTTGTCGTTTTCGTATGTCAATACTGTAGCCGCATGACCTATATCCACCCACTTTATGTCAGCTATTTCGTCCTCCTGCGGGATAAGATCGTAGCTTCGGGCTTTTGCGATGAAATATACGACTATTTTCTGAGTGTCTTTTCGGGGGAAATACTGCACGGTCTCACGGAATGTAGGGTCGATCATAACATCAACGCCTGTTTCTTCCATAATTTCGCGTTTGGCAGTTTCGATCTCGGTTTCGCCTTCTTCGACGTGCCCTTTTGGGAACGACCAGTGTCCGCTGTTGATATGCTTTATCAGCAGTATTTCAAGGTTTCCGTGATGCCTGCGGTAGACGATAGCGCCGCAGGATTTTTCATGGATCATATGTATCCGTTCCTTTCCGAAAGCCGGGATACCGGCTTCTGATATTGGCATGGCGGAAAGGTATTTCCGACCATTATTCATTAGTATAATTATAACATAAATAATCGTATTTGTCTCGTTTTTTTTGAAAAAAATATAAAAAATTTGCGGGGAAGCCCCCGCGGGCTTTGTCACCCCCGAATTAAGTTTAAACAAATCGTTTAAACGGAGTAGCCCCCTCAAGGGGGCGGGTATGTTTGTCGTTAAACTTTCAATACTAAATTTTAATTTAGCGGAACAAAATAAAAAAACAATAGCTGGTCGAGCTGAGCCCAGCTCGCGGGGTCTAAGGGAAAAACAAATGCTTCGCATTTGTTTGCGCCCCTCGTCGCGCAGACGAACGCAGTTCGTTTTTCGCAGAAGCGCGGAATACCCCTTAAAAAGAGCTCCGCAAGGGTGTGAATAAAACGACGCAAGCGTCGTCTAAGCCGCTTTAGTGGCTTCAAGAGGGGGCTGCCCTGCGATAGAGGGCGCCCCCTTGGCACTAACGATTATTATAGTTTAAGCCTTGCCAAACAGCCCAGTGAGCTGTTTGGCAACACAGATCAATAAATTTGTGCTTCCCCGCTAAATTATCATTTAGTTGCAACACAGCCTAATAAAAAACGTCCCATATACTATGGAACGTTTTTAGAAATCATTTTCTCTTTACAGAAGCAAGAAGCGCAGCTCCCGAAAAGACCGCTGCCGATATCATAAATGCAATGGGGATATTCCCCGAATCCGGAAACGGAGTTTGCTCAGCTCCGTCTTCTTCCGGCGCAGCCGGCAAAGCTACTGCGGACATATTGGCTGTCTCTGTGTTTTCTTCTTCAATGCCGGAAACGGTGAACGTTACTTTCAGATCGTTGTTTACAGGAGTTGCCTGCTTGACGCCGGGATCAAGCATGGTGTCACTATACTGATTGTAGATATCTATCCTGAAATCGCCGTTTTCTTCTATATTGCCGTACATTATCTTGCTTGTATCAAAGGAAATTTCCTTGCCGTCTATTTCTATTTTATCGAGCACGGCAGAGGCGTCCGGACAGTCGGCATACATATCTTCGATATCTATAACGAACACTCCGAAGTCGGGCGAACCGGCTATCTTATTGGTTTCAATGGTGTATTGTCCGTTTCCTGTAATGTCTGCGGAAGATTCCCAGTCCTGAAAAGTCCAGCTCAGATCCGAAAATCCCAGTCTGGCTGTGTATTCATCAGCAGCGGAAATATTTACAGCCGACGCCGGAAGCATAAAAGCCGAAGCGGCAATTGCAGCAAAAAATCTCTTTATTTTCATGGATAAAATTCTCCGTATCAGGATATTATTGAATGTAGCCTTGTCCGCCTATTTCGGCGATATCAATTACTCCGCGCATATGGGCTTCGGCTTTTATTTCTTCATATGCAAAAGCCATAGCCGCGAAATAATAGGGGAAAACATATACTATTCCAAGAATATTGTATGTAAATGCCGAAAGTATGAACCAGCCCAGAAAGCTCAATTGAAGATAGAACAGATCGGCTTTGTGGCCTTCCATCATGGCTTTGCTCAGCTCTATTGCTCTTGCAGAGGGGATATCCGGATTTTCCGCTTTTATGAACATTGCCTGTGAATAACTGTAAAACTTTATTATTCCCGGGATAATGAACAGCATTCCCCAGAGAGTAGTGTAAAGCATCACAAGAGTTACAATGCCTGCGCTTCCCCAGAATCTTTCTTTTTTAAAAACGCAGAATATCCCGCTTAGCGGAGTTTTGACGTAAACAGAGCTTCTGTACCAGTTCTGAACGCCCATAAAAAGCATATATATGCCTGTTGCCATTGCAAGATACACTAATGAAATTATTATAATAAATAAAGCTAAAGCGGAAAAACTTTTTGACATTCCGACAACAGCTGCCGTAATAAAAAGCAGCATATACATTGCTAAACCGGCTATAAAGGAAGCCGCCATTGTTGTTCCCATATAAATAAGCTGCGCAACTATAGAATTTGCCGTATTGTTCCTGTAGAATAGCTTTGCATTGTTTTTTATTCTTTCATGACTGTAAAATATCATATTATCCCCCACTGTAAAAACCGCCGCGGCGAATATTCGGCGCGGCGGAAATTTGTTTTATTTATCAGACCTGACTGTTATTGTCGAGGAAATCCATAACGTCGTCAACAGTGGTGAATGCAAGAGATGTGCAGGTATCGGCGCAGCCATAGTAGATGCATATTCTGCCGGTGTCTGCGTCAACAAGGTTAGCGCAGGGGAATGTTACAGCGTCTGTATCGCCGACAAGCTCATACATCGTCTGTGGGCTGAGCAGGTAGGAAGCGCCTCTCTTGAGGACTTTCCAAGGCTCGTCCTTATCAAGCAGAGCAGCGGAGAAGCTGTAAACATAACCGTTGCAGGAGGTAAGAACGCCGTGATAGAAAATGAGCCAGCCGCGGTCTGTTTCAATAGGAATAGGACCTGCGCCCATTTTTGTGGATTCCCAGCCCTTTGACGGACCCATAACGTGTCTGTGTTCGCCCCAGTATGTAAGGTCGGGAGACTGGCTGATGAACATATCTCCGAACGGTGTATGACCGCTGTCGGAAGGACGGCTCATCATCATATATTTATTGTTGATCTTTCTCGGGAACATTACGCCGTTTCTGTTGAAGGGCAGGTAAGCGTTCTCAAGCTGAGTGAAAGTTTCAAAATCATATGTATATGCAATGCCGATAGTAGGCTTCCAGCCATAAGCGTTGCACCATGTAACGATGTATCTGTCTTCAAGTTTGCATACTCTGGGGTCATAGCCGTACTGCCACTGACCTACTTCGGGAATATCACACTTGAATTTTATTCTTTCCTCGGCAATATCCCATTTTATACCGTCTTTTGAGAAGCCGACGTGGAGCTCCATATTTCTTTCTCTGTCGTCAACGCGGAAAACGCCTGCGAACTTGTAGTCGCCCTTTTCAAAGGGAACTACCGAGCTGTTGAAGATAGAATTTGAAGGTTCTCTGTAACCGTTAGCTTTTTTGACCATGATCTGATCTCTTTTGATGATAGGATTTGCATCATAGCGCCATACAACGTCTCTGCAATCCGCGGGCTTATCCTGCCAAGGGATATTGGGCATGGATACACCGTTTACAACTTTAACTTTCATTCAGATACCAACCTTTCGATTTTTAATATTCTCTGGGTCTTGCGGCCCACATTAAAATAATTATAACTTATTATTCCAAAAAAAGCAATAGTAATTTTTCAACTTAAAGGTATTCGTAATAAAAAGTTTACACGATAGGCAGCGCCGCCGGACGTTTCCTGAATATCCGTAACGGTGTCGGTATCATCGGTCGGAGATTCCTCCTCTTCGGGAGCAAGGAGCTTGTCCGATACTATCTGTGTTACCCTGTCGATAAGGTCGAATATGGGGTAATCCACATCGAAATAGGTATGCGTCCAGACATCATCGGTGAAGTTATATACCAGTTCTCCGGCGTCATTCTTTTCGAGAAAATCCATTTCATCAAAATATTCTTCGCCGTTTATATACAGCTTTGTGCCTTCCCAGTGAACGTCATAGTGAAGAGCGTCGTCCTTATTTTCTTTTATTGCCTGTTTGACGAGCTTTTTGATAGTTGTTTTCAGACGTATCGAGCCTATGTCGCTGTCCAGCTTGTTCGGCTCGACATATACTGCTACCTTTCCGGTGGATTTGTTCTTTACGTCAAGAACGTAGCATCTGAAATTTCCTGAATCGGAAACTATCCCGCCGTTCGGAGTGAGAAGCGTGTCAACGGTGGTAACGCGGAAAACGTTCATGATCATAAAGAACACTATTCCTCCGAGGATATAAAGCAGCAGGAATATAGTTCCGAAAACCGTTTTGAGAGTGCTGTTCATCTTACAGCAGAAAAATCCGAAAAGCGTTACCATTGCCGCAGGTATAAGGAGAGGCCAGTTTCCCCAGTCCAGCAGAAGCGTAGGGAAGAATGCAAGCATATTTACAAGGCTTATTATGCACGTCAGGAATGAACTTCTGGTATAAAAATAAAGCAGACCCGTGACCAGAGACAGGGCGGAATATATTATCGCGAATTTCATTTTATCCACATATTCTATCTCATAGAAAAAGACGACATACGCAAAGTAGCCCAGCATTATCGTATATGCTGCGCAAAGCACGCTTACAAGAAGAATGAACCATTTGTTGGTAAATATTTTTTTCAGTATTTCCATATCAAGCAACACTCCAGATACGGCTTTTTACAGCCGGAACTTTTTAAATTCGTATGGGATATTTTTCTGCCGCGTCAGATATGCCCGGCAGCCCTATATTGAAATAATACCCCATATTCAGAAAAAAATCAATAACAGAGCGGTTTCATTTGTATTACAATTTGGTATCAATTATCCGCCGGCGGTAACAAAAATGTAATTTTATGATATTATGTCCTTATCGGAAATAAATAAAAAGCACTTAATAAAAGCTATCCCCCAAAGGCGTCCGCTGGAACGATACTTCGGGGGCATAGAAATTGCGGTTATATTGCGGCAGTCCGCGCCGCAGCTCGGAGGGGGACAGCGAATTTATCAGGTAAACTTCTTTACTATAGCCGATACGATAAATCCTATACCGCCTACTATAGCAAGTATAAGCACTACAAGAAGTATGGTCAGAGCGATATTTGTACCTGTAGATACGGTATTGGCACTTGTTACCGTTTTAGTCTGATAGTCGCCGAGATTTGCAACAGCAGTACCGTCGGCGCGGGTAATGGAAAGGTCATCTATATATAATATATTTCCTGAATATGCGCTGTAGGTAGGTATTGTAAAGCCTATCTTGGAGTTATCCGCGTCCTCGGGAATTGTGAGCGAAACCTCGGTCCATGTTTTTGAATTTATTCCTACAGGTTTTGACTGGAGCCATATTATACCGTCGCTGTATAATGAAAACTGATCAACGGCATCTTCAGCGCCTTCACAAAGAAGCACGCTCATTGTTATCGTGCAGCCCTCAAAGTTTTTAAGCCCTATTTTATCAGCCGTGATGAAAGCTCCGCCGAATGTGCTTTCGATCTCTCCGGTAACTTTTTCGGAAACAAGGAGACTGCCCTCACCGTTCTGTGAAACGCCGGAAACAGGAGCAAAAGTCAATCCGGTCTCAGCCGCAGAGCCGTATGTTTCCCAGTCTGCAATGCGGTTGGAATTATCAAAGCAGTAGGTCGCTTCACCGTCGCCTATGGCAAACGCGTTTAGGGAAGCGCTGCTTACGATAGCCGCCGAAGCAATGAGTGACGCCAGAATTTTTTTCAGTTTCATCATGATCCAATCCTTTCGGTTTATGATTGCGGTATAAAAAGATATATATTATGGGCGTGCCGTATGCTGTGCCCGGAGTTGCATTACACATATAATATTTTATTACACAAATCGGCTTTTGTCAATATATTAAAAGTAAAAGTTTAAAAAACAAGTTTATTTCAGGATATTTCAGTCTGCCCAGCCGTCGGTCATCCTGCGGCAGAGGGCTGCGCCTATCTTTTCTAAAGGAAGCTGTTCCGAGCAGGCTCCGAGCTTGTACGCTTCCATAGGCATACCGTATACGGCGCAGCTGTTTTTGTCCTGACCTATGGTGTATGCTCCGGAGCGGCGCATTTTAAGCAGACCCTTTGCTCCGTCGCAGCCCATGCCGGTCATTATAACTCCGGCAGCCTTGTTTCCGGCAGCTTCCGCCACGCTGAAAAACAATGTATCCACCGATGGACAGTGCCCGGAGACTTTTTCTCCCGGAGTGCATTTTACAAAATAGCCTTTGGCGTCTTTTTTCAGTTCCATATGAGCGCCGCCTGCCGCCACAAGGCACAATCCCTGAGAAAGCCTGTCGCCGTCGCAGGCTTCTTTTACCCTTACGGCGCAGCACCGGTCGAGGCGTTCGCTGTAAAGCCTTGTAAATCCCGGCGGCATATGCTGTACCACCAGTATCGGAGGCATTGCTTCGGGAAATGTTTTTATTACGCATTCGAGCGCGTCCGTTCCGCCTGTGGAAGCTCCCATTGCGACTACAAAGCCGCTTTTTGATCTTTCTTCAAGCCGTGCAAGATCGCGGGCTGACGGGCAGAGCGGCTCAGATGTGTGCTTCTTGCCGCCGCTTTCGGGCGCAGAAACATTTCTGCCGCTGCGCGGCTCTGCTGTACGGGCGGCGGAAAGCAATATTATCTTTGTCGAAAGCAGCGAACAGAACGATGCCATTTCGGCGCTGCTCCGAGGTTTCCTGACCGTCTCGGCAGGGAAAGGCTCAGCCGCAGAGGTATCGTCTGCGGACAGCATGAATATGCATGGCACGGAATATTTTTCCGAAAGCTCACAGGCAAACGCAATATTATCCGCCGAAAATTCCATTAAAGCAGCGTCAGGGCGGATATCCGCTTTAAGGAGCTTTTTACGGGCTTCCGCCGCGCAGGAGGCTTCGTATGCGACTGTTATGCCGCTGTTTTCAGGCATGACTGAACTGAGAGCAGCACGGAAAGACGCCGAGCTGTCTGTCAGGATAATATTTATCTTTTGTTTGCATGAAGATATAGCTTTCATGTTATTCACGCTGCCTGTTATTAATGGGAATGTGATATCCGGCTTTTCTGCCGGTCTGTATTATTCAGCCGGTCTGGCGATCTTCCTGTAGACCGCAGGCTTTATATAGGTATATTTTGTATTCCTGCCGACGCTTTCCGCATGACCTATGAAAAGATATCCTCCGTCACGGGTCACATCGTAAAATCTTTCAACAAGGTCATTTTTTGTCTGCTGTTCAAAGTATATCATTACATTTCGGCAGCATATAAGGTCAAAGGTCCTGCCGAAAGGTATCCTGTCCATAAGGTTAAATCTGCGGAACTCAACGGTTTTCTTTATGCGGTCGGTTACGATGTAACGGGTCTCGTCCTTGGCTTCAAAATATTTTTCAAGCCATAGCGGAGGAACGTCCTTTACCATGCTTGCCGTATAGATCCCCTCACCGGCAGTACGGAGAACGTCCGTATCCACATCGGTGGCAAGTATGCGGATATTCCAGTTATGGGCTGCCGTGCCGAAGTATTCGTTTGCCGTCATTGCGATGGAATACGGCTCCTGCCCTGTGGAGGAAGCCGCGCACCAGATATCCAGCGAATGTTTCGCCGCATTTTTCTTTTCAAAATAAGGCAGAACGGTATCTTTAAGAAATTCAAAATGATCCGGTTCTCTCAGAAAAAACGTATGGTTCGTAGTCAGCTTGTTTACGAGCCGCATTGCTTCCTCGCCGGTATTGTCCGAAAAGACATAGTCAAAGAAGTCCTTGAAATTGCCGAACCCATGAGAGACCGCCGTACCCGAAAGGCGTCCTTCGATGAGCACACGCTTTTTTTCAAGGTTGATACCGTAATTTTTTTTCATGTACTTTACTATGCGGCAAAAATCATCGTCGGTGAGTTTGAGCATCATTCCGCGTCACCTCCCGGAAAACGGCTGTGGGATCAGCTGTCCCTGACGAGCTTTTCACAGTCGAGAAGAAGTCTTATCCCGCTTTCAAGATTTACTATCGACTTTATATAGTGATTGGAATTTACGTTTTTTGCGTCAGGAGTTCTGCTTATTTCGTTATGGTTCACTACTATTACTTCACGGACCCGGTCAACGATGATCCCCACCTGTTCGCCGCCGTCAAATTCAAGGACTATTATGCAGGTCCTGTCGTCATACGGTATTTCCTCAATGCCGAAGCGCTTTCTAACGCTTATTACGGGAACTACCTTTCCTCTGATGTTTATTACGCCCTTGATATGTTCGGGTATTTTAGGGACTACAGTTATCTGTTCTATGCCGATTATTTCGTTGACATATTTTATTTCTATGCCATATATAGTGCCGTCTATAGTAAAGAACAGGACTTCAATATCTTCTGCCGAGAAGTTTTTATTTGCGGTGTTATTGGCTTCCATAGGTCAATGTCCTTTCTTTTATCAGAAATCGCTGATTATATTGTTCACATCAAGGATTATCGTTATCGAGCCGTCTCCGAGTATAGAGCAGCCCGCCATTCCGTGCTGCTTGACGTTGTAGTTGTTCAGCAGCGGTGAGAACGGCTTTACGACTACCTGCTGTTCGCCTATCAGCTCGTCTGCAAAAAGGCAGGCGCATTTCCCGTCGCCCTCTGCAAGGATCACAATGCCCTCATAAAGATCTTCCGTACCGGGTTTAAGGTCGTAGATGTCATAAAGTCTGATAAGCGGAAAACATTCTCCCCTTATCATTACCATTTCTTTTCCGTCCGTATCCTTTACGAGCTGTTCCGGCTTTGCCTTGAAAGATTCGCGTATGGCGTTTATGGGTATAGTGAATATGGAATCGCCTACCGAAACCTCCATGCCGTCAACTATTGACAGCGAAAGCGGTATCTTGATGATAAAGCTGGTTCCCTGTCCCTTTTTGGAATCCACCGAGACCGTTCCGCCGATCTTTTCTATATTTTTGCGCACCACGTCCATGCCGACGCCTCGTCCGGAATATTCCGTGACCTGTTCGTTGGTGGAGAAGCCGGGCAGCATTATCATATTCAGGATCTCTTTTTCCGAATATTCGCTTGCCGGCTTTGTAAGTATGCCGTTCTTTTCTGCTTTGGCAAGGACTTTTGTCGGATCTATGCCCTGACCGTCGTCAGCAACGACGATTATTACCTCTCCGGAAGCGTTGTATGCCGAAAGGGTGATCTTTCCCTTTGCAGGCTTGCCGGCGTTTATTCTGTCCTCGGCGCTGTCCTCTATGCCGTGATCCATTGAGTTCCTGACCATATGCATGAGCGGGTCGTTGAGCTGATCTATGACGGACTTGTCAACTTCCGTTTCCTCGCCCTCAAAGACAAGGTCAACGTCCTTTCCGAGCTTTACTTTCATGTCCCTGACGATACGGGTCATTTTGCTGAACGCTCCTGAAAGCGGTACCATTCTTATGGACATTACCGTATCCTGAAGCTCGCTGTTCAGCTTTCTGAGCTGTCTTGCGGACTTCTGGAAATTATCGAGCCTGAGCCCTTTGAGGTCGGGGTTGGAAGTGACCATAGCCTCTGTGATGACTATTTCTCCCACAAGGTCAAGGAGCGTGTCGAGCTTGTTTAGATTTACGGATATAAGGGATTGTTTTGCCCCTCCGGAGGGAGCTTTTCCCGCAGGCTGCGGAGCAGGTCTGCTGCCGGTCTGAGGCTGGGGCGCAGCCGGCGCTGCTTTTGGAGCGGGCGCGGCGGCTTTCGGCGTTTCAGCCGGTGCGGTATTATTTTCGGCGGCATTTCCGCTCTTTGCGCCGGAGGGTCTTGATATTACTTCATATTCCTTTACTGACGGAGCGTCCTCAATAACTCTGAGTACCATATCGGGCTTATCCGACTTGAAGCGGAGGATAAATCCGTTTTCTATTATATACTTTGCAGTATCGGAGTTGTCCTCAATGTCTGCCGGCTCATATGAAACGCTTTCGCATACCTCCCGCACCCTGTTCACTACCAGCAGAGCGCGAAGATTTTCCATTTTGCAGTCGTCCTCAAAATATATCCGCACGGCCGTGCTGTCGCCGTCTGCGGCGGGCGCTGCCTGTCCTTTGCCGGATATTTCGCAGCTTTTAACATTCGGGCAATCCTTTATCGCATCTATTACAGAATCATCTGTCTGCCCCTGCGCCGGGGTGAAAACGATGTCAAAGCCGTTTTTTATTATAATATCCGCCGTATCGGAATTATCCTCGATATCTGACGGAGTATATTCAAGAGCGGAGCAGATCTCCTTGATCCTGTTTATTACCAGCAGAGCGCGGAGATTTTCCATCTTGCAGTTTTCTTCAAACGTTACCTTTACCGACGTTCCCGAAACGGACGGCTGTGCGGCAGAAGCTGCCGGCTTTGCGGCTTCGGGCTGTTTTGCGGCTGCTTTTTCTCCGTTTTTAAGAACGGCGGCAAATTCTTCTATGCGGGCGATCTGACCGGAAAAGTCTGTGGGGCTGTAGTCGTCCTCCTGTATAAGCTCTATTTCCGCTTTCATAAGGTCGGAGGCGGTAAATACAAGATCATAAAGGGTCTCCATGGAATTTATCTCCGGGTGATCCTCTCTGATGATATAGAACATATCCTCCACCGCATGGGCGAGCTTTGACATATTGTCAAGCCCCATCATTGCCGACGAGCCTTTTATCGTGTGCATGGTGCGGAATATCTCGTTTATTTCTTCTTCGCCGAAGCTGCTTTCGCTCTCGGTTTTCATAAGTATCTGGTCAAGCTGTTCAAGAAGGGTGGTCGTTTCAAAGACGTACATATCCGCCATAGCTTCCATACCTGCTTCAAACTTTGCCATAAAAACACCTGCCTGTATATACTGCGGCAGCCGTCTGCCGCAGGGAAATTATCCTTGTGAGAATATATTTATCAACAATACAATTACATTATATTTTAAATTATACTATAAAAAAGTCTTTACTACAAGACAAAAATGTAATATAATAAAAATTGAGCGGAAAATTTTTTATACTTATTTTCGTCATTTTCAACAAAAAACCATAGTGTTTTGTAAAAAATGTTATGTTCCTGACAATTTCAGCAGGGATATACTTGCTTTTTGACTGCTTTTCCCAAATATATATACGAGAAAGGATTGTCGGCATTGTTTACGCATATTGATGAAAAATACGGTTATGACGGTGAATTAGGAGCAATTTACAGCAGCGGAAAAACAGAATTTAAAGTCTGGGCGCCCGAAGCGGACGCCGCAAGGGTGCATCTTTACAAAAGCTGCCGCGATGAGACCCCGTACCGCAGGCTGCCAATGGAAAAGAGCAGCAGCGGCGTGTGGAGCAAGACTGCTTTCGGCGACCTTAACGGGGTTTATTACACATATGTCATGACCTATGACGGGATCGAACAGGAGGCGGTGGACATCTATGCCCGTTCCGCAGGAGTGAACGGAGCTATGGGAATGGTCATCGACACAAAAGCCTGCGATCCTGCCGGCTGGGACAAGCAGGAATATGTAAAGCTCGGAAAATATACCGACGCCTCTGTTTACGAGCTGCACGTCAGGGATTTTTCCGTTGACAAAAGCGGAAATTTCTGCTACAAGGGCAGGTTCCTTGCTTTTATCGAAAAAGGACTTGTGAACGGTGCCGGCGACAGCATAGGCATCGACCATATAAAAGAGCTGGGAGTTACCCATGTTCAGCTTATGCCGTGCTTTGATTACTGCACCGTGGACGAGAGCGATGTTCACCGTCCTCAGTTCAACTGGGGATACGACCCGCAGAATTATAACGTTCCGGAGGGGTCATATTCTACAGACCCGTTTGACGGCAAAACGCGCGTTGCGGAGTTCAAGCGGCTTATTTACTCTCTTCACCGTGAGGGGATAGGCGTTATTATGGACGTTGTTTACAACCACACGGCAGCAACGGCGGATTCAAACTTCAATAAGATATATCCTAAATATTATTACCGGCTCTGGGGCGATAAGGGCGAATATTTCAGCAACGGCAGCGGCTGCGGCAATGAGCTTGCCACCGAACGGAAAATGGTCCGCAAGTTTATCGTTGACAGCCTTTGCTACTGGGCAAAGGAGTACAAGATCGACGGCTTCCGCTTTGATCTTATGGGGCTTTACGATATCGAAACGCTGGAGCTTATAGCTCAGAAGCTGAAAGAGATAAACCCGAATGTTCTTCTTTACGGCGAAGGCTGGACAGGCGGCGATTCTCCTCTTGAATGGGGCAGACGCGCAATGAAGCTAAATGCGCGCAGCACGCCGGATTTCGGATATTTCAGCGATGATTTCCGCGATACGGTAAAGGGAAATAATTTCGAGGATCGTGACAAGGGCTACGTCAACGGCGCTACCGGAAACGAAGAATACGTCAAGGAGATCATGTGCGGACGGATACCGCACCCGCAGATACCGAACCTTTCAAAATTTTCATGGAGCGATACTCCGGCTCAGGCGGTCAATTACGCCGAAGCACACGATAACCTGACCCTCTGGGACAAGCTGTATTATACCAACAGCACTGAAAGTATAGAAAAACGTATCCGCATGGATAAAATGGCGGCGGCGATGATATTCCTTGCTCAGGGAATACCTTTTATACAGGCGGGGCAGGAATTTCTGCGGTCAAAGCCTTTTCCGGGCGGAACGGTGTTCGATCATAACAGCTACAAGTCTCCCGACGCCATAAACAGCCTGAAATGGGACAGAAAGACCGAGTTCAAGGGCGTTTTTGAATATTATAAAGGTCTTATTGCTTTCCGCAAAGCGCACAGCGCTTTAAGAATGTGCGATCAGAAGCAGGTAGGCGATATGATGCGTTTTCTTGACAAGCTGCCGCAGAGAGTTGTAGGCTTTGTCCTCTACGGAGATAATGAATTTGAAGAGATGATAGTGTTCTTCAATCCGAACGATTACGCGGTAACGCTTCACTCCTTCGGCTCTTACGAGGTATATGTTGACGGTGAACGGGCAGGAACGATCCCTCTGCGGACTATTCCCGAGGGAGATTATGAGATAGACGGGCTCAGCACAATGGTCCTCGGAAGAAAAAGTAACGTGCCGGAAGATGTTTATGAAGCTCCTGCCACAGACTGATTTATTTTAAAGATAATGCGATCTATCATACCGAAAGGAAGAATATTTATGAGCGCGGTTTATGAAAGACTTAAAAAATGTTACGAATGTTTCAGGGCAAAGACGGATTTTACTCCCGACATCGCACTTGTGCTCGGTTCGGGATTGGGAGATTATGCCGACGGGATAAAAATAGTTTCCGTGCTGGATTACGGCGATATAGACGGCTTCCCCGTGTCCACGGTCACGGGACATAAGGGAAGATTTGTTTTCGGATATGTGGGAGATGTAAAAGTCGTTATAATGCAGGGACGCGTTCACTATTACGAGGGATATAAAATGGAGGACGTAGTTCTTCCCATACGTCTTATGAAGCTGATGGGCGCAAAGATACTTATGCTTACAAATGCGGCGGGTGGGGTAAATTACGGCTTCCATGCAGGAGACCTTATGCTTATTTCCGATCAGATATGTATGGCTCCCTCGCCGCTCATAGGGGAAAACCCCGATGAACTGGGCGTAAGGTTCCCGGATATGAGCAATATTTACGATAAAGATCTGCGTAATATAGTAAGGGAAACTGCAAAGAGCGCCGGTATCCCATTGCAGGAGGGCGTTTATATACAGCTTACAGGACCTAATTACGAATCTCCCGCGGAAATAAGAATGGTCCGCACTCTCGGCGCGGACGCAGTGGGAATGTCTACAGCCTGTGAAGCTATTGCCGCAAATCACTGCGGAATGAAAGTGGCGGGCATATCCTGTATATCAAACCTTGCCTGCGGAATGACCGACAAGCCTCTTACCCATGCGGAAGTTCAGGAAACAGCCGACAGGACCGCGCCGCTGTTCAAACGGCTTGTTACAGAGTCGATAATTGCGCTTGCAAAGGAAATACAATGAAATTTGAAGATATAAAGCATAAACGGGCGGTATTCATTGCGGCAGGGTGGCTGCTGATACTGATCTTTGCCGCGCTGGATACGAGCCTGACATTCCCGGAATATAAAATTTTTACCGGCAAGGTAAATTCTCCCGTTCGTATCGTACTGCTGTCCGATTTTCACAGCAGCAGCTACGGGGAAGATCAGGAGGTACTGATAAAAGCAGTAGAAAGCAGATTACCGGACGTTATACTCCTGACGGGCGATATTGCCGATGATATCCGTCCGCATACAAATACTGTTGAGCTGCTTTCAGTGCTGGGAAAGGAATTTCCCTGCTTTTATGTTACCGGAAATCATGAGGAATGGTCGGGAGAAGAGGGGAAAATAAAGGAAATCATCCGTTCCTGCAATGTAAAAGTTCTTGAAGGTGACGCCGTTCCCTTTGAAGCGAACGGGGAGACTGTCCGCATATGCGGCGTTGACAATTCCATGCCGGGGGAACAGTTTGACGACTGCTGCAAGGCTGCGGGGGACGATATTTTCACGGTGCTGATGTCTCACCGTCCCGATCATGTGGATCTTTACAGCGGAAAGGGTTTTGACCTTGTTGTAAGCGGTCATGCTCACGGCGGACAGGTCATTATCCCTCACATTCTCAACGGACTTTACGCGCCGGATCAGGGGCTTTTCCCGAAGTATGCCGGCGGGGAATATATTCTTGACGACGGTCATACGGCAATGATAGTCAGCAGGGGGCTTTGCAAGAATTTTCTGCCCAGAGTTTTTGACCGTCCGGAGGTTGTGGTAATAGATATCCTGCCGGAAGATACATAAGGCTAAATGATAATTTGCGGGGAAGCCCCCGCGGGCTTTGTCACCCCCAAAGTAAGTTTAAACAAATCGTTTAAACGGAGTAGCCCCCTCAAGGGGGCGGGTATGTTTGGTGTTAAGCCTTTAATATCTCAACTCTTAACACCAAATGATAATTTAGCGGAACAAAATAAAAAAACAATAGCTGGTCGAGCTGAGCCCAGCTCGCAGGGTCAAGGGGCAG
>CANQXX010000013.1 GCA_947627905.1 uncultured Clostridia bacterium | reverse complement strand
GCCCCTCGACCCTGCGAGCTGGGCTCAGCTCGACCAGCTATTGTTTTTTTTATTTTGTTCCGCTAAATTATCATTTAGTACTGAAAGCTAAGATATTAAAGGTTCAGTTCCAAACACACCCGCCCCCTTGAGGGGGCTGATCTATTTAACGGCTTATTTAAACTTGATCCGGGGGTGACAATGCCCGCGGGGGCTTCCCCGCATAAGTTGAACGCCGCCCGCTCTGCATACGGACGGCGTTCTATTTGATGTTAGAATAACATTACAATTACTTAGTAACCGTTGTTATACTTTCATGGTTAAGCGCAAATTCGCGATTAGCCTCTCTTCTTAGCAACTACAGCAGCTGCTGCAAGAGCTACAGGGATAACTGCGAGAGCTACAGGAGCGTTACCTGTGCCGGGGTTATCCTGTACAGGAGTTTCCTCTGCTTCTTCAGTTTCATCAGCAGGAGTTTCCTCTTCTTCAGTCTCATCTTCAGTGAGCTCTTCGTCCATTGTATCGTCAACGTCTGTCTCATCAAGAGTTTCCTCATCGGACTCTGTGCCAGCGTCAGCAGCAGCGTCATCGCCTTCACCCTCAACGAGGATAACGTCCATCTTATCCCAGTACCAGTCAACAGATGTAGCGAGCTTGATGCTCTGTACATATGTTGCATAGCTGTTGGATGTCATAGCGCCATCCATGATAGCTTCCCAGTCAAAGGAAAGTGTGGTATTTGTCCACTGGAAGTAGTCAACGTCAGAAAGTGTCATTGTGAGGTTCTCGTTGATTACGAGAGCGCCGCCGAAGAGGTTCTGACCAGCCCAAGCAATACCGAGGTCTGTTCCGTCATAACCGAGCCAGCCTTTGCCAGCGCCGTAGAAATCATCAGTACCATTGTAAAGGTGCTGTGTGAAGCTCATGTAGGACTTATCGCCGTACCAGTCCTCAGCATAGATAGCCTCAACCTTGCTTGCGTCGCCGCCAGCCATAAGAAGTGCTGTGTTATAGCCGTTTACCTTAACAGTAGGAATGTCGTTCCATTTAGCGTCTCTTGATATCTCCTCATTGCCCCAAGAGCTCTTGGAAGGACCAAATGCTTCGCCGTCGCCCTTTACTCTCCAAGCGATAGGCTGTGTAGCAGTTGTGAATACGAATGTAGCAGAATCAAAGTTTGCAAGAGCATCATTGATTGTAGGAAGAACGTTTCTGTAAGGATCCGTATCGGTTCTGCAGTTCATGTTCTGGAGCCACCAAGCAATGTTTACGTTGTCATCGGGACCAGTTCTGAAAGGAAGCTTATCATACTTAGAAGAAGCAGCTGTGTAGTTTGTAGCAACTGTAGGTGTATCCGTTGCATCAGATGTGATAATTACAGCTTTTGATTTTATGTCGTTGTTCAGGGTTTCAAGCTTAGTATAAGTTTTTGTCTCAGCATTGAGTGTTACCCAGATCTTAGGCTTCTGTACATTATCGAGCTCGTGGTTGAATTTAAAGCCGGTGTCTGTGAAATCGGGGTTGTAGTTAAGAGATTTAACATCATCAGAATAAGTATAGGTCTTATTAACTGAAGCGTCGTTTTCATCAGTAACTCTCAGTGTGATTGTCTTGCAGTCAATAGTGTCGGTATTTACGCCAACGTTAGGATAAGTAAATGTGAGCTTACTAGCTTCACCACTTACTGTGAGCTGAAGTGTCAATGTAGCTGCCTGCTTATTCTCTACAGAAGCTACGAGGTTGTAAGAGAGAGTAGTATCAGCAGATACTGTTACGGCCATTGCAGATACGGCCATTGCGCTTGCTGCTACAGCAGCAATTGTCTTTTTCATGTTCATGAAAAATTCCTCCTTGTTTTGTTTTGATTTTTTCTTTATTTATTTCCAAATTTTAATGGAAATCAAATATATTTGATAACGTCCGGCGCCGGAACTATCTGCATTCCGGACACTTTTCGTATATCACGCTATTATTCTAACATTTCATGACGGAAGTGTCAATGTACAGTTGACACAAACTTTTGACACGTTTTTAATGCTTTATGCACATTTTTCACTAATCGTTGCAGGAAATATCAGAAATTCGGCAGAAAAATCGTAACCGTTCAGTAATAATTGTAACCATTCTGTAATTTTTCTGCGTTTATAATGAGAGGGCAAGCGTCTCACTGTGATTTCATTTTATCACAGCGGCGGGGGGTTGTCAAGGGTTTTTTAAAAATTTTTAATGGAAATATAAAGAAAATGAGGAAAAGAGGTGCGGCGTTCCGCCGGATATGGGCTTTTTATTTAGTGTTGAGAGTGGAGAGTTGAGATATGATGATTTAGCCTTTCATTACATTGCTGAATTATAATGGTTCGTGCCTATTGTTATTCGCGGATCGGGGAGACAACCAAAAGGAGAGGGGGAAAACTTAATTGGAGACTTTAGTGCGCCGCGCGTTTTCCCCCTCTCCTTAAGGTTTTCTCCCCGCACCCTTTTTTCCTTTACCTTACCCCTTTTCCTGCTAAGCTCGTTCGTTCAGGCTCTTTTGCAAAAACTTTTTTCTAAACTGATTTCATTGATATCATATCAGAAAAACGGTTTTTACCAATAATATTGACCCAACGGAGATTAGCAGGAGGGAGGAAAGGGGCAGAGAAGGGGGAGCGCGAGGGGGGAACGACCGGGGAAAGGGGGGAACGCGCGGCGACAAAAGAGTTATTTAAGTGCCTCCCGTTCCCCGTGTGTTCCCCCCTCGCTCGTCGAATAACAAAAGGTACGAACTATTATAAAAACCCCAAACAAAATAAAACCCTCGCTCGTCGAATAACTAAAGGTACGAACTATTATAAATATTCCAAGAAAATAAAGCCCGATTTTTTAGAGCATTTCACCCCTGCACTGCCTCTTTTTTCCCTTTGTTCATTATATCTATAACGCTGCGGATAAGATCTATGGGCTTTTCACCGCGCATCTTTACCGCAATGTATGACCGCTCCCCGCCGTTTACAGTGACGCGCCCTTTGAAAGCGGACGTCAGCGCTTGTATCTGTTCCATATCCGCCATTTTAAGATAGAAAAACATTATGTCATTGCGCTGAGTTATCTCGGTCATTGTCAGTTCGCCTGCCATATTCCTTATTAGCGAAACATTGATAAGCCCTTGTATCGACTTGGGCGGATCGCCGTAACGGTCGATAAGCTCGTCTATAAGGTCTGTGCTGTCCTCGTTTGTCCGCAGGGCGGCTATTTTTCTGTAAATATCTATCCTGCCTGCAAGGCTTTCGATGTAATCATCAGGAATATGCGCGTCCGTCTGTATGTCTATAAGACAGTCCTCCGGTCTTGACGGCGGCGCTTCGCCTTTTTCTTCGGCAATTGCTTCATTCAGCAGCTGCAAATACATATCGTAGCCGACTGCTTCCATATGACCATGCTGCTTTCCCCCTAAAATAGAACCTGCTCCCCGTATCTCAAGGTCGCGGAGAGCGATCCTGAACCCGCTGCCAAACTGGGTAAATTCCCGTATTGCGTCAAGTCTGCGCGCAGCTATCTCGGTAAGAGCCTTTCCCCTGCGGAAAGTAAAATAAGCAAAAGCTCTCCTGCTTGAACGCCCTACCCGTCCGCGGAGCTGATAAAGCTGCGAAAGACCGAGATTGTCCGCGTCCTCTATTATAAGCGTATTTACATTTGGAACGTCAACGCCTGTCTCTATCAGGGTCGTGCACACAAGGATATCTATTTCATGTTCAAGCAGGCTCTGCCATATCTCCGAAAGGTGTTCTTCGGTTATCTGTCCGTGGGCAACGCCTATCCTTGCGTCCGGAAGCTGTTCCTGCAGCTTTGCGGCGCAAAGGTCTATGCTGTCTATCCTGTTGTGTATATAGTATACCTGCCCTCCTCGGCGGAGCTCTTTATTTATAGCCTGAACTATAACGCCCATGTTGTGTTCTATTACATATGTCTGCACCGGGTGACGGTCAACGGGCGGTTCTTCAATAACGCTCATATCGCGTATGCCGCTCATTGCCATGTTCAATGTCCTTGGTATAGGCGTTGCGGAAAGAGTGAGCACATCTATGCCGGAGAACATTTCCTTGAACCTTTCCTTATGGGCAACGCCGAAGCGCTGTTCCTCGTCGATTATCGCCAAGCCAAGATCCTTGAATTTAACGTCTTTCTGAACAAGGCGGTGAGTGCCGATTATCATATCTATCTCACCGTGTTTAAGCTGCTTGAGGATATCTTCCTGCTCCTTTTTTGAACGGAACCGTGAGAGCAGCTCGATCTTCATGGGGAAATGCTCGAACCGTTTCAGAGCCGTCTGGTAATGCTGCCATGCAAGGACCGTCGTAGGCGCAAGAACGGCGCACTGTTTGCCGTCCTCCATGCACTTGAACGCCGCCCGGAAAGCTACTTCCGTCTTTCCGAAGCCCACATCACCGCAAAGAAGTCTGTCCATTGGAACGGGCTTTTGCATATCCTCCTTTATTTCCTGAGCGGAGCGGAGCTGATCGTCCGTTTCATTATACGGGAAACGGGCTTCAAAATCGTGCTGCCAGTCGTCGTCCTCTGAAAAGGCAAAACCGGGGGTCTGGCTGCGCTTTGCGTAAAGTTTTATCAGTTCGTCCGCCATATCCTTTACGGCTTTTTTTACGCGGGCGCGGGTCTTTTGCCAATCTGTGGAGGAAAGTTTGTTCAGCTTTACTGCGCCGTTGTCACGCGGACCGATATATTTTGATACCATGTCAAGCTGATTTACCGGAACATACAGAACGTCCGTGCCTGCATATTTTATGGTTATATAATCCTTGGTGATTCCCTCCAGTTCCAGCTTGCGTATGCCGGCAAACTTTCCTATTCCGTGGAGAGCGTGCACCACAAGGTCGCCCTCCGTGATGTCGGAGAGCGATCTTATTTCTTCGCCCTTTTTAGCTTTGCGCAGTTTTTTCTTTGATACCGAGGCTTTAGCCTGCGTTATAAGGGCAGTCTTTATGTCGGGGTAATCATATCCTGCGCTCGTACAGCCGGACATGAGCAGTACATTCCCTGCGGAAAGCACGGAATTTTCATTTGCTATCGTACACTTTATACCCTCATCGCGAAGATCCTTTTCTATTATGGGGAGCGTTTTTTCCGAACCTGCCATTACAGCGACGCTGTAGCCCCGTTCGCAGAAACTTTGCAGATCTTCTATGAGCTGACGTATCTCACCGCCCCACGGAGCGGTCTGGTTTGCGGAAACGGATATCAGCTTTTTGAATTTCAGGTCAGCGCCCCGTACAAAGGCGTCAAAATGAAACAGCGGAAAATGCTGTGCTTTCGAGTACATTTCCGGAAATGTAGTCATATAGCCGTCCAGACTTTTGCAGAGCTCTCCCGATTCTAACAGGAGCTTTATATCCTCATTGTGCTGTGACATCACCGCTCTTGCCTTGTCGGAAATGTTGTAATATTCGCTGAATATCACCGGGCTTTCCGGCGAAAGATGATCAAATATCGTTTCCGGCTTTTCATATGCTATCGGAATATATTTGTCTATGTTCCCCAGTTCAAGCCCCGCATTCAGGCGGTCAATATCGCGGGCAAAAGCGTTCCTGACCATTTCGGCGCGCTTTCCCCTTACCGAAGAAGCGAGCTTTTGTATGCGGGATATAAGCTCTTCGGTGCTGTCAAAAAGCGTTTCCATTGCAGGCGGTATCTTTATGCTTTCAATGCTGTCCGTTCTGCGCTGGCTTTCCGGATCGAAGTATGAAATAGTATCTATTTCGTCGCCCCAGAGCTCTATTCTTAACGGAAGATTTTCCTGCACCGGGAAAATGTCTATTATAGAACCGCGCACCGAAAACTGAGATGCTCCCTCTACCTTTTCGCAGCGTGAATATCCTGCGGAAATAAGGTCTTTTATAAGTTTTTTTGTATCCGTTTCCGCGCCGGCGGAAAGGGAAACAGTCCTCGAAAGAAGTACTTCTTTTGGCAGAGTTACCTGCATTACGGCTTCCGCCGAGGCGCATACGATGATATTTTCACCGTCCGCAAGACGTGAAAGCACTCCCAGACGGGAATGCTCATATTCGCGCGAAGATGTCTCCACCGGCGTAAGGGAAATATCCTTTGCCGGAAATACAAACGATACGTTCCCGCCTGCAAGGGCGTTTATATCGTCGGAGAGACGCCTTGCGCCGGCTTCGTCATCGGTTATTATCAGCACCGGGGAATTTTTTCTCATTCCGAGGACGAACTGCGCCTTGTGTATAGCAGATATCCCCGACACGGCGGCAGGGGTCTGTCCGTCGGTCAGGGCGTTCATCATATCACGGTAAGGGGTGAAATTTTCAATTGCGGAAATAAAAAGTTCTGACATAGTTATAAATACACCTTGTATATCTCAGGAATTATATTTGTTCATGGCTTCGTCCGTTCTGCCTTTCACCATAAGTTCAAGAGAAGCCGCCGCCTTGTCGGTGCCCTCGTCCATGAGCTTTTTTTCTTCGTCGGTGAAGTGTGAGAGCACCCATGCTGCAAGGTCATAATCTTTATTCGGTTTTTGCCCCACGCCGGTCTTTATACGGGGAAAGGTATCAAAGCCGGTAAGATAGATGATCGACTTCATGCCGTTATGACCGCCGTCAGAGCCTTTGCGGCGTATCCTTATGTGTGAGGGCTCAAGGCTGATATCGTCATAACATATTATTACCCTTTCCGGGGGTATTTTATAGAAATTCATGGCTTCAACGACTGCTTCGCCACTGTTGTTCATAAAAGTGGCTGGCTTCATCAGCAGGCAGGTAACACCGTTTATCTGAGCGACTGCCGTTACCGACTTGAACCGCAGCTTTTTAAGCTGAACATTATATTTTGCAGCCAATTTATCAAGCACCATAAATCCGGCGTTATGGCGTGTGTTATTGTATTTTTCACCGGGATTTCCAAGACCGGCTATGATATATTCGGGAGAACCGGCAGGTTCGGCTGTTTCCTTGCTTATCTGGTTGAATATGTCGAAAATGCTCATTTTTATTCCTTTCCACGTCACGGATATCTGCAAGATGAGTACCGCAGACGAATTTTTATTAAATTATATGAACAGCGTGCAAAATTCAGAAAAAATTTCGCCAGCCTTTAAAGGCTGGCAAACCTTTTATTTTTTCTCACGGAGCGTTCCTTTGTCCCTGTCAAATACCGACCATGCCATGCCGGCTATCAGCCAGAAAAACGGAGCGACCGTTACTGCGCTTGCGCTGAAAAATGCCTGCACCGAATATGCCAGCGCTGCCGTCAGCAGAGCCGGACGGAACCACATTTTCCCGTCGGAATAAAATTCTTTCATGCCCTTGAACAAGCGTATAAACGTCATCACAAGCAAAGCGGCATAGAGTATCAGCGAGGGTATTCCCCTTGTAGCCGCAATATAAAGATATTCATTGTAGCTGCGGTCTATACTGTCGGTAAACATATCCTCTCTCGATATCTGTACCTTTGCCATAAGATCCGGTCCTACGCCGAGCAGGGGATTTTCCTTTATAAGAGCAAAACTCCTTTCAGCGCCTATCTGCCACAGGCTTTGCTCATGCACCGGCGATGGCGCGCCTATTATGAACAGCCGGTAAAATCCGTCGGAATAAGCTATTGCCTTGTCGCGCAGGTAAATTCCCTGAAAAGCAAAAACCAGCGCAAATATTATCACATATACTATTATAAGCACCGCAAGCCGCTTTCCGGGGGAGCTGAGCTTTCTCCCCTCAAAACGTATGCTGTTTTTGCGGAACAGTTCTATAGCTACAGCGATCACCAGCGCCGTTCCAATGCCGATAAGCGGCACTACCGACGATGTGAAAAGCCCCGTCAGGAAGAACGCCGCAGCCGATGCTCCGTATACCCTTGCCCGGATAACGCTCTCATCATATACCGCGCCTATTATTGCCGCTCCTGAAGCAAGCGTCAGGAACGATCCGTAAAATATAGGGCTGTCCGCAAGTCCGCTGGAAAGATGCACGTTCTTTAAAAGCAGCAGCGCCGGCAGATCCCTGAAATCCGACGGAAATCCCCAAGGTATGTGCTGCATTACCGCAAATATCGCCTGAACGATCCCTGCGCCCACAAGTATGTCCAGCACCGTTCTGACCGAGGCGCGCTTTTTTACCGTCATTGCCAGCAGAAATATCCCGAAGTATGCCAGCAGCGACAGCAGACCCTCATATCTGCCAAGCTCGCCCATTATCGCGGTGTTTATATATTCCTGCGAATCGTAATTGATAACTACCTTATAGTACGATGCCGCCGCAAGCAGCGCCATGCCGAATATTATAAATGCCGCCGGATAGCTTTTCAGGCTGATGTCCTTCCTTAAAAGCTGCACTATAAAGAACAGTATACAGGAAAATCCCGTTGCATACAGGAACGAACCGAGAAAAGAGCTTGCCTTTGTTACAAAGGTAATGAACATTCCTCCCAGCAGAGGAACGATTATACAAGCGCATAAAAGTCCGTTTATCCATTTTGACACCGTTTCATACTTCATATTGAGTATAAAATTTGATTTTTCCGTAGTTCCGAATATTGTCTTTGGCATACTGCACCAGCTTTCTTTTTAAGTTGCAGAAAAAAGCCCCGTGCCTGAACACGGGGGAATTTTTTCGGATCATTTCGCGTATTCTACCGCGCGGCTTTCTCTTATGAGATTTATCTTGATCTGTCCGGGATAATCCATTTCGTTTTCTATCCGCTGAGCGATCTCACGCGCAACGATAGCCATTCTCTCGTCGTTTATCTTTTCCGGAAGGACCATTATGCGCACTTCGCGTCCTGCCTGTATAGCGTAGGATTTTTCGACGCCGTCGTAAGACGTGCATATTTCCTCCAGCTTTTGCAGACGCTTGATGTAATTCTCGTAATTTTCGCTTCTTGCGCCGGGTCTTGCGGCTGAAATAGCGTCGGCCGCCTGTACGAGCGAAGCAATAACTGTCTTGGGCTCAACATCGCCGTGATGAGCTTCGATAGCGTGGATAACATCGGGATTTTCCTTGTACTTCTTGCAGACGTCAACGCCTATCTGAACATGAGAACCTTCTATTTCGTAGCTGAGAGCCTTTCCTATATCGTGGAGGAGACCTGCTCTGCGCGCAAGGTTAGCGTCAACGCCAAGCTCGGAAGCCATTATTCCTGCAAGATGCGCTACTTCTATAGAATGGTTGAGAACGTTCTGACGGTATGATGTACGGTAGTAAAGGCGTCCTATAAGCCTTACCAGCTCATGGTTAAGACCGTGGACATTTGTTTCCAGAACGGCTCTTTCGCCCTCCTGCTTGATCTTGTGCTCGACTTCGCGCCTTGCCTTATCGACCATTTCCTCAATGCGGGACGGGTGGATACGTCCGTCGGCAATAAGTTTTTCCAGAGCGATCCTTGCCACCTCGCGCCTTGCCTGATCGAAGCAGGAAAGCGTGATAGCTTCGGGAGTATCGTCGATTATAAGGTCAACGCCGGTAAGCGTTTCAAGAGTACGGATATTACGTCCCTCACGTCCGATGATCCTGCCCTTCATCTCGTCGTTAGGCAGCGGAACTACGGAAACAACGCTTTCCGACACCTGATCCGCGGAGCATTTTGAAATAGCAAGGGATATGAGATTTCTTGCCTTTTCTTCGCATTCGTCCTTTAACTGCATCTCATACTGCTGTATCTTGACTGCTTTTTCGTGAACAAGCTCGCTTTCAAGCATTGAAAGCAGGTGCTCCTTTGCCTGTTCCATAGTAAACTGGGAGATCTTTTCGAGTATCTCCATCTGTGATTTTTTGATCTTTTCGGCATCCTCCAGCTTTTCATCAACCTGCTTGAGCTTTTTCTGGAGCTGCTCTTCCTTCTTTTCGATATTGTCGCTTTTCTTGTCGAGGTTTTCCTCTTTTTGCTGGATACGTCTTTCCTGACGGGACATATCGTTTCTGCGTTCCTTGATCTCTTTTTCAAGCTCGGAACGGCTCTTGTGTATCTCGTCCTTGGCTTCTACAAGGGCGATCTTCTTCTGGTTGTCGGCTTCTTTTTTGGCGTCTTCAATAATGCGTTCGGCTTCCTTTTCGGCGGAACCGATAGCGGATTCAGCCTGCTGCTTGCGGTAGTTTATCCCGACTTTGAAAAGGATAAAGCCGGATATCCCCGCGCCCACAACGAAAGCGATTATCCCGACAATGATTGTTGTGACCAATCTGTTTACCTCCTTTATAGAATACTTCGGAGGCTCAAATATCTGATTTTCAAGTTTGCCGTACCGTTCTGTACGAATATCCCGCAGATTTCCGGTAAAAATACAGACAGCCGGATACAGAGACCGGAACTGTTCCCCATATATGGGCAGCTCCGACCGGTGATACCTGTCCCGCTTTACGGACAGAGGTTTATCAGTATGCGCCGCCGTCCGTAATAAATGGCGGATCGCATTTGCACCTAATAAATTCAAGAATATATGAAAACCTTCTATTTCAGCCATAGAAGTAAGAAAAATAATTGAACAGCAATTTATTTTTACGGCATGGAAATTTATTCCTTGCACGATATTTATAAATATATTGCATTCATTCTTTTATTTTAATATATATTGAGATAAATGTCAAGGAAAATTATACAATTTGACACTATTAAATAATAAAACCCCGTTTTATATGTGAAAAAAGACGGTTGACAAAAAATTTTTTTCGTGATATATTAAATTTGTATCATATAAAAAGCTATGATAAGGAAGGCATCATACGTCGGCGCCAAGCCGTAAAAGCGGTCTTAAGAGAGTCCCCGTCTGCTGGGAAAGGGACATTCCGCAGTATCCTGCACACCGCCTTTGAGCCCGTCCAATAAACGGCGGACAGCTCCCGTTAAAGAGCTTATGAGAGGTATGCTTTCTGTAATTTTCAGTATAGATATTGCAGATAGTATATAACTTGGGTGGAACCGCGAGCAAATTCGTCCCTTGATAAAAATATCAGGGGATTTTTTAATTGTAAATTTTTAATGAATATATTATGAAGAGGAGAATTTTTATGCTGAAACTAACACTTAAAGACGGCTCTGTACGCGAGATAGAAGCCGCCATGCCGGCAGCCGAAGCCGTAAAGGGCATAGGAATGGGGCTTTACAAAGCCGCCTGCTGCGTGAAGATCGACGGCGAAACAAAGGATCTCCGCACGGTCATCGACAAGGACTGCACCTTTGAGGTGATGACGTTTGATACCGACGAAGGAAAGAAAACATTCTGGCATACTGCCTCACATATTATGGCTCAGGCGGTAAAGAGACTTTATCCGGACGTAAAGCTCGCTATAGGTCCTGCCATCGACAACGGATTTTACTACGATTTCGATACCGAAAAGGCTTTTACAGCCGACGATCTTGCCGCCATTGAAGCTGAAATGAAAAAGATCGTAAAAGAGGGCATTGACATAGAGCAGTATTACCTTTCCCCCGACGAAGCAATTTCCATGCTTGAAAAAATGGGCGAGCCCTACAAGGTAGAGCTTTGCAGCGAGCACGCCGGCAAGGGTGAGGATATCAGCTTCTACAAGCAGGGAGACTTTACCGATCTCTGCGCCGGACCGCACCTTATGAATACCTCCGCAGTAAAGGCTTTCAAGCTGACTGCCTGCACAGGAGCATACTGGCGCGGCGACGCCAAGGGCAAGCAGCTTTCCAGAATTTACGGAACGGCTTATCCAAAGGCAAGCGAGTTGGAGGCTCATCTTGCCGCTGCCGAAGAAGCAAAGAAGCGCGATCACAACAAGCTGGGACGTGAGCTTGAATATTTCACCACTGTTGACTATATCGGTCAGGGACTTCCCATACTTCTCCCCAAGGGCGCAAAGGTCATTCAGATACTTCAGCGCTGGGTGGAGGATCTTGAAGATTCAAAGGGTTACGTCCGCACCAAAACGCCATATATGGCAAAGCGTGAACTTTACAAAATTTCCGGTCACTGGGATCACTATCTTGACGGAATGTTCATTCTCGGCGATCCCAACGATGAAACCAAAGAATGTTTTGCTCTCCGTCCTATGACCTGTCCTTTCCAGTATCAGGTATTCCTGAACAGAGCGCGTTCCTACAGGGATCTTCCCATGCGTCTTGGCGAAACTTCCACGCTTTTCAGGAACGAGGACAGCGGCGAAATGCACGGACTTATCCGCGTGCGTCAGTTCACGATCTCCGAGGGACACCTTATCCTCCGTCCCGAACAGCTCGAAGAGGAGTTCCGCGGCTGTCTGGAGCTGGCAAAATATTGTCTTGATACTGTAGGACTGCTTGACAAGTGCACGTTCCGTTTCTCACAGTGGGATCCTGCAAATCCAAAGAATAAATATGAGGGTACTGCGGAGCAGTGGGAAGAAGCTCAGGCTGTCATGAAGAAAATTCTCGATCATATCGGTCTGGAATATACTATCGGCATAGATGAAGCCGCTTTCTACGGTCCTAAGCTGGATATCCAGTATAAGAACGTTTACGGCAAGGAAGATACGCTTGTAACGATCCAGATAGATATGCTTCTTGCCCAGAGATTCGGCATGGAATACACCGATGTTGACGGAAAGAAGAAAAATCCGTATATCATTCACAGAACATCTCTCGGCTGCTATGAAAGAACACTTGCTTATCTTATCGAAACTTATGCCGGCGCGCTGCCGCTTTGGCTCTCTCCGGAGCAGGTTCGCATACTTCCCGTTACGGACAGGGCTGCGGAATATTGCCAGACGGTCTATGAAAAACTTGACAAGCGCGGCATACGCTGCACTATAGATTCCCGAAAAGAGGGTGTTGGCTACAAGATACGTCAGGCTCAGCTTGAAAAGATACCGTACTTCTTTATTGTCGGCGACAAGGAAGCAGAGAGCGGAACGCTTTCTCTCCGTTCCCGCAAGGAGGGTGACCTTGGCTCGATGCCTATGGACGAAGTCCTGAACAGGATATTTGAGGAGAACGATTCCAAGGCGAAATAAAATGTATTTCTGATATCAAAAACAGCTGCCATGCCCCGCACGCATGGCAGTTATTATATTTGCTTGACTTTTTTCCTTGCATTTGCGGATACAATGTGATATACTCATATTAGACACTGCATTTTTATTGAGTTAAATTTATCCCGAAAGGCGATGAACGATATGGATCAGCTTTCAGATGTGTTATGGTATAGCTCCCCTGCCGATAACTGGGACGAAGCTCTCCCGGTTGGCAACGGCAGGATAGGCGGAATGATATTCGGAAAACCCGGCGACGAACTTATCCAGCTCAACGAGGATTCGATATGGTCCGGCGGATTTCGCAGAAGAAACAATCCTAAAGCGTTCGGAAATCTTGAAAAAATGCGTGAGCTTATAAGGAATGGAAAAACCTCCGAAGCGGAAGCTCTCTGTTTTGACGCCTTTATGGGAACAAACGAGAACCAGCGGCACTATCAGCCGATGGGAGATCTGCATATCTGGCAGAGCGGCACTGAAAATATTTCCGGATATAAGAGAAGCCTTGATCTGAGCACGGCTCTGTGCGTTACGGAATGGCAGTCCGGCGGTATACTATATAAAAGAACGGCATATGTTTCTTTTCCGGATCAGGTCATGGTAATCCATTTCACGGCTTCGGGAAAAGGAAAGATCAGCTTCACCTCCGTAATAGACGGCAAAGACGACGATTACGACAGGAACGAAGCCTATGACGGAAATACTATCCTTTTCACCATGTCGGACGGTATCCCGTATTCAACGGCGGTGTCCTGCGCCGCAAAAGGCGGCAGAGCTTTTGCCGACGCAAACCGGCTGAGTGTAGAAAACGCCGATGAAGCGGTGATAGTTCTTGCCTGTCAGACCGCGTTCCGTACAGGCGATCATGAAAAACTTGCAGTAAGTCAGGCAAAAGCCGCTCTTAGGAAAACAGCTGAAAGCCTTGAAAAACGCCATATCAGCGACTACAGTTCCCTATATGAGCGCTGTACGCTTTCGCTTTGCGATAACAGCGGCGGAAATGCGGAGCTTCCTACGGATGAACGCCTGAAAAAGATCCGCGAGGGCGAAAAAGATAATAAGCTGACCGAAATGTATTTCAATTATTCAAAATACCTTATGATAGCCGGAAGCCGCGAGGGCACTCTTCCGCTTAATCTTCAGGGCATATGGAACAAGGATATGTGGCCGGCATGGGGCTGTAAATTCACAGTCAACATAAACACCGAAATGAACTACTGGGGCGCCGAAATACAAGATCTTCCGGAATGTCATGCTCCGCTGTTTGACCATATCGAACGCATGAGAGAAAACGGCAGGGTCACCGCCCGTGAGATGTACGGCTGCCGGGGCACGGTATGCCACCATAATACGGATATATGGGGAGATACCGCTCCGCAGGACAAATGGCTGCCCGGAACACAGTGGCCAATGGGCATGGCATGGCTCTGCACTCATATTTACGAACATTATCTTTTTACCGGAGACAAAACGTTCCTGACGGAAAAATACGATACTCTCCGTGAGGCGGCTGAATTTTTTGTGGATTTCCTTATCGACGACGGTACGGGAAGAATGGTCACAAGCCCGTCGGTTTCTCCCGAAAACACATATATTACCGCAGACGGAGCAAAGGGGACGATCTGTCAGGGACCGTCAATGGACAGCCAGATACTTTATTCTCTTTTTACGGCGGTGATAAACAGTTCCGGAATAGTTGACCGTTCCGCCAAGCTGCCGGACGACGATAAATTTATTGCCGTAATAAAAGAGCTGAGAGAAAAGCTCCCCAAGCCGGCTACAGGAAAATACGGTCAGATAATGGAGTGGGCGGAGGACTACGATGAAGCCGAGCCGGGACACCGGCATATTTCACAGCTTTTTGCCCTGTATCCTGCGGATCAGATAACCAAGCGGCACACGCCGGAACTTGCGGAATCCGCAAAGGCAACGATAATCCGCAGACTTACCCACGGCGGAGGTCACACCGGCTGGTCAAGAGCGTGGATAATAAATATGTGGGCAAGGCTACACGAAAAAGAACAGGTCAGCAGCAATATTACCGCGCTGCTTGCCCATTCAACAAATATAAATATGCTTGATATGCACCCTCCGTTCCAGATAGACGGAAATTTTGGCGGCGGTGCGGGCATTGCAGAGGCTTTGCTGCAAAGCCACAGCGGAGAGATACATATTCTCCCGGCAGCTCCCGATGAATGGGAAAGCGGTTCTGTACGGGGGATAAAGGCGCGCGGCGGATTTGAACTGTCGTTTTCGTGGAGCGGCGGCAAGGTCGGACCTGTAATGATCCGGTCATTATGCGGAAACATATGCAGGATAGTTGGCAAAGGTATGTCCGTATCCTGCGGCAGCGCGGCGGTTTACGTTCTGGAACAGGACGGCGCTGCTATATTCAACACCGAAAAAGGCAAGGAATACCGCGTAGAAATTCCATAAAAGGAGCTGTTTTTATATGAAATATGACGATATTATCATGGAAATGGCGGAGGATATCAAAAAAATATGCTCACCGTTCCAGATATTTCTTGTTTCACAGAAAACCAACAGCAAGGGAGAGCTGACATCTTTCAAGCTGTGTATAGTGGTAGATGACAAATATGAACATCATACCGATCTTGAAACGGAGATACTTTTGCAGACGGATTGTCCCGTTCCGTGCGACGTTATAGTTTATACCGTAAGTGAATGGAACGAATGTCTGGACGATGACTGTACCTTTGCGTACAGAATAGACAGTGAGGGGAATTTGATATATG
This sequence comes from uncultured Clostridia bacterium, assembly GCA_947627905.1. Taxonomy (GTDB): domain Bacteria; phylum Bacillota; class Clostridia; order Oscillospirales; family Ruminococcaceae; genus RGIG8773. The sequence continues at coordinate 31,463 of CANQXX010000013.1, read as the reverse complement.
AGCAGGTCAAGTAGTCATTCCGGCGACAGCAAGAGATATTACGACTGGCTTTATCATGCTTATCAGGATATGCTTGCAGCAAAGAGGCTTATTGACGATAAGCGGCTTTACGGGCAGACGGTCTTTCACTGTCAGCAGGCGATAGAAAAGGGACTGAAAGCGTTTCTGCTTTATAAGCACAGAAAGCTTTTTGACGGGCACAATCTGACATGGCTGTGCAAACAGGCGGCAATGACCGATCAGGCGTTTACAAAATGGATAGCCAAGTGCGCTCTTCTCAATCGTTTTTACATAGAAACGCGGTATCCTGCCGATATTCCGGAGGAGATCGACCGGGAAATGGCGGAAGATATTCTTTTTGCCGCAGATGAGATGACGGAATTTATATGCGAATACATAAAATTTGATTTCAACAGTTATCACAAGAGAGGGAAAAAGACCGAGGGAAAGGCTTAGCGGTTTTTTGTGGCTGTGCCGGATAAACTTTTGTTTTCTTGATTTATTAAGATAAATGATAATTTGCAAGCTGAGCTTGCAGGCATATACTCTCTTATCAGACGGCACAGAAAATATTATTTGCTTGGACTATATTATTATAGTTTGAAAAATGATGATTTGTAGGGAAGCCCCCGCGGGCAATGTCACCCCCGAATTAAGTTTAAATAGTAAGCCGTTTGAACGTGCAGCCCCCTCAAGGGGGCGGGTGTGTTTGGTGTTAAGCCTTTAATATCTCAACTTTCAACAATTATTATCAAATATCTGACACTAAAACAGCCCTCTCCGGATAACGGAGAGGGCATACTTTTTCCCTTACATAAATTTATGTATTGAATATGGTGGAAACAGGCTTGTCAGCGTAAATCCTCTGTATTGCCTGCGCAAATACCGGTGCTACCGGCAGTACCGTTATCTTGTCTATCTTCTTTTCCTCCGGAAGCGCGATGGTGTCAAGCAGGATAAGTTCCTTTATCACGCTGTCCTTGATCCTCTCGACAGCAGGTCCGGAAAGTACGCCGTGCGTTGCACAGGCATAAACTTCCTTTGCGCCGCCGATGTCCATTATCGCCTTTGCCGCGTTGCAGAGCGTTCCTGCGGTGTCGATCATGTCGTCAACAAGAACAACGCTCTTGCCGCGTACATCACCTATGATGTTCATTACTTCGCAGACGTTCGCTTTCTGGCGGCGCTTGTCGACTATTGCAAAGGGAACGCCCAGTCTCTGGGCAAAATTTCTCGCTCTTGTTACAGAGCCGAGGTCAGGGGAAACTACCATTACGTCGTCTTTGTTATCCCCGAATTTTTCTATGAAATAAGGGGCAAGGATAGGTACTCCGAGCAGGTGGTCAACAGGTATGTTGAAAAAGCCCTGTATCTGGGGACAGTGCAGATCCATTGAAAGGACTCTGTCTGCTCCGGCTACCGAAATAAGGTCTGCTACCAGCTTTGCAGAGATCGGATCCCTTGCCTTTGCTTTTCTGTCCTGACGGGCATAACCCATATAAGGAATGACCGCTGTGATACGTCCGGCAGACGCTCTTTTGAATGCGTCGATCATTATGAGGAGCTCCATCATATGATCGTTTACCGGAGAACTTGTGGACTGTACTACAAATACGTCAGAGCCTCTTACGCTTTCCTGAATGGAAACGCTTACTTCACCGTCGGAGAATGTTACCACTTCCGACTGTCCAAGAGGCAGTCCGAGCTGCTTTGCGATCTCGGCAGCCACTGCGGGGTTTGAGTTTCCTGTGAAAATTTTGATATCCTTGCCGTGCAGATTCATTTTTAAAAGTCCCCTTTACTAAATTTTATGGTCGCGAATTTTATTACGGAATATAAACGTATTAAAATTCTTAATTATTACCTGACTTTAACATTATTGACGGAGGTCATTTCCTGTTAAGACGGTTTTTGAGCCGTCTTTCGGCAAAGCCTTCCTTGAAGCGGAGCTCTCCGCGTTCGATAGCAAGTGTTTTGTCGGGAACGTCCTTTGTGACCGTAGTTCCGGCGGCGGTATAAGCCATAGCGCCTATCTTTACCGGCGCAACAAGATTGGTATTGCAGCCGATGAATGCGTTGTCGCCGATAACGGTACGGTACTTGTGCTCGCCGTCGTAATTTGCCGTTGCAACGCCGCAGCCGAAATTTACGTTTTCACCTACATCGCTGTCGCCCACATAGGTAAGATGTGAAATTGAAGTCCTTTCGCCTATAGTGGAATTTTTCACTTCTACAAAATCGCCGATCTTTACGCCTGCCTTGATATGGCAGTCCGGTCTGATCTGAACGAACGGTCCTATTTTTGCGCAGTCATCTATTGTGGAATCGTGAGCCTGAACGCTGTTCAGAACTACGCTGTTACCAATGGTGCAGTTTTCTATTATGCAGTTGGGTCCGATAACGCAGTCGTTTCCGATAACGGTACTGCCTTTAAGTATAGTACCCTGAAGAATTTTCGTCCCTGCGCCTATTTTTACGTTCCTGCCTATTGAAACTCCGTCGGTGCAGAGGAACTCTACGCCCTCGTCAAGAAGTCTGTCTATCATCGCGTGTCTGGCGGTATCGTTCAGCATAAGCAGAGCCTTGCGGTCATTTGCGCCGAGAACTACTTTTTTATCGGGCGAAATATAGGCGTCGGCACGTTTTCCCTTGCTTATAAGAATGTATACCGAATCGGTAAGATAATATTCTCCTTGGGAATTGTTGGGCTTTATCTCTCCCAACGCTTCGATAAGATCTTTTGTCCTGAACCAGTATGCGCCGCTGTTTATTTCGCGGACGGCTTTCTGTTCGGCGGTAGCGTCCTTGTCCTCGACTATTCCCGTAACTCCGTTTTCTCCGCGCAGGATACGTCCGTATCCGGTAGGATCGTCAACCTCAGCTGTTATGATAGTCACCGCATTGCCCTGACGAATATGCTGCTCAAGAGAAGCGGTGATCGTTCCGCTGTCTATGAATGGTGCGTCTCCGCAAAGGATAAGTACATTGCCGTCAATGCGCGGCTCTTCTTTCAGCCAGTCTATCGCCATCATGACCGCATGACCGGTGCCCATTCTCTGGGGTTGGAGAACTGTTGTATAGCGGTCGCCTATGTAGTCCTCAATGACCTGCGCGTTATAGCCTTTGACTATGCAAAGATCAGAAATATCCGCTTTTTCGCAGGCGCTCACTACCCATTCCAGCATAGGCTCGCCAAGGACCTCAAACATGGGCTTGGGAAGCTCCGATCTCATGCGTTTTCCTTGTCCTCCCGCCAGAATAACGGCGCAGGAATAAGAATTACTCATAGTATATATCTCCCAAAATATTAAATTTTGTATATAAAATTTGTGCTTAAAGATATTTCAATACATACTTATTATGCCATATTCTGAAAAGTTTTTCAAGCAAATTTCAGCGTTTTCTTTGGTCTGAGTATTAATTGTGCAAAATACACAAAAAACAGTCCTTAAATTTCCTGCTAATCAGTATGGAAAATAGAAAGAAAATCTGCTATAATATGTTTATGACCGTATGCGCCGTTTTAGCCTTCGGCGCTGCGGAGAACAAAATTTAAATTTGGAGGTAATACCAATGGCAAAAAAATATTGCTATCTCTTTTCGGAAGGTAATGCCGATATGAGAGAACTCCTCGGCGGTAAGGGCGCTAACCTCGCTGAAATGACAAAAATCTTCGGCGCGGAAAGAGTTCCCCAGGGCTTTACTATCACCACTGAGGCGTGCACACAGTACTATGAGGACGGAAGAAAGATCAATGACGAGATATTCGCTGAGATCAACGAGTACATCGGAAAGATGGAACAGATCACAGGCAAGAAATTCGGTGATAAGGAAAATCCGCTGTTGGTATCAGTTCGTTCCGGCGCAAGAGCTTCTATGCCCGGTATGATGGACACCATCCTCAACCTTGGTCTTAACGAGGACGTTGTCAACGTTATCGCTGAAAAATCCAATAACCCCCGTTGGGCATGGGACTGCTACAGAAGATTTATCCAGATGTATTCCGACGTTGTTATGGAAGTCGGCAAGAAATATTTCGAGCAGCTCATTGATGAAATGAAAGCCAAGAAGGGCGTTACTCAGGACGTTGAGCTTACGGCTGACGATCTGAAAGAGCTTGCAAATCAGTTCAAGGCTGAATACAAGTCCAAGATCGGTTCCGATTTCCCCTCCGATCCTAAGGAACAGCTCATGGGCGCAGTAAAGGCTGTTTTCCGTTCATGGGACAACCCCCGTGCAAACGTTTACCGCCGCGACAATGATATCCCTTATTCTTGGGGTACTGCCGTTAACGTTCAGTCCATGGCATTCGGCAACATGGGCGATGACTGCGGAACAGGCGTTGCATTCACCCGTGACCCTGCTACAGGCGAAAAGAAGCTGATGGGCGAGTTCCTCACAAACGCACAGGGCGAGGACGTTGTTGCCGGCGTTCGTACTCCTATGAAGATCGACGAAATGGCTACCAAGTTCCCTCAGGCTTTCGAGGACTTCAAGCAGGTATGCGCTAAGCTCGAAAATCACTACAGAGATATGCAGGATATGGAATTTACCGTTGAACACGGTCACCTCTATATGCTCCAGACCCGTAACGGCAAGAGAACTGCTCAGGCTGCTCTCAAGATCGCTTGCGACCTTGTTGACGAGGGCATGAGAACAGAGCAGGAAGCCGTTGCTATGATCGACCCCAGAAACCTCGATACACTGCTCCACCCGCAGTTCGACGCAAAGGCTCTTAAGGCTGCTACACCTGTCGGAAAGGGCTTGGGCGCATCTCCGGGAGCTGCCTGCGGTCAGATCGTATTTACTGCTGACGATGCAGAGGCTTGGAAAGCACAGGGCAAGAAAGTCGTTCTCGTTCGTCTGGAAACATCTCCTGAAGATATCACCGGTATGAAGGCTTCTCAGGGTATCCTGACAGTCCGCGGCGGTATGACCTCTCACGCTGCTGTTGTTGCCCGCGGAATGGGTACTTGCTGCGTTTCCGGCTGCTCCGCTATCACAATGGACGAAGAAAACAAGAAGTTTGAACTGGCAGGCAAGACCTACCATGAGGGCGACTGGATCTCCATAGACGGTTCTACAGGTAATATCTATGACGGTCAGATCCCGACTGTTGACGCTACTATCGCAGGCGAGTTCGGCAGGATCATGGCTTGGGCTGACAAGTACAGGAAGCTCAAGGTAAGAACCAACGCCGACACACCGAGAGACGCCAAGAAGGCTCGTGAGCTGGGCGCAGAGGGCATCGGTCTCTGCCGTACAGAGCACATGTTCTTCGATCCTGAGAGAATTGCAGCATTCCGTGAAATGATCTGCTCCGATACAGTTGAAGAAAGAGAAGCTGCTCTTGCTAAGATCGAACCTATGCAGCAGGCTGACTTTGAGGCTCTTTATGAAGCTCTTGAGGGCAACCCTGTTACAATTCGTTTCCTCGATCCTCCTCTTCACGAATTTGTTCCTACAGAGGAAGCAGATATAGAGGCTCTTGCAAAGGCTCAGGGCAAGTCCGTTGAGACTATCAAGGCTATCATTGATTCTCTCCACGAGTTCAACCCGATGATGGGTCACAGAGGCTGCCGTCTTGCAGTAACATATCCTGAGATCGCAAAGATGCAGACAAAGGCTGTTATCAAGGCTGCTATCAACGTTAAGAAGAATCACCCCGACTGGAAGGTAGAGCCTGAGATCATGATTCCGCTGGTAGGCGAAGTCAAGGAGCTTAAATACGTTAAGAACGTAGTTGTTGAAACTGCTGACGAAGTTATCAAGGCAGCAGGCTCCGACCTCAAGTATGAAGTTGGTACAATGATCGAAATTCCTCGTGCTGCTCTTACAGCAGACGATATTGCTAAGGAAGCTGACTTCTTCTGCTTCGGTACGAATGACCTTACACAGATGACATTCGGCTTCTCCAGAGACGACGCAGGCAAGTTCCTCGGCGCATATTATGACGCTAAGATCTTTGAGAACGATCCGTTTGCTAAGCTGGATCAGACCGGCGTCGGCAAGCTGATGGAAATGGCTATCAAGCTCGGAAAGCCTGTTAATCCGAAGCTCCACTGCGGTATCTGCGGTGAGCACGGCGGCGATCCCACATCTGTTGAGTTCTGCCACAGAATTGGTCTGGATTATGTATCCTGCTCACCTTTCCGTGTTCCTATCGCACGTCTTGCTGCTGCACAGGCTGCTATCAAGGACAACGCTTGATCTATGCGCGGCATAAACCCATAAACGAAACAAGCTCCCTCGGTCATGCCGGGGGAGCTTTTAGTTTGAACGTTTCAGGACCGACCGTAATATGCCTTTTTTATGTGCCGGTCATTCTCTGCGCGGTTGACAAAAGCCGCCCGAACTGTTATAATTTAAGAAGAAATTTTTGCTTTGGAAGGATAATCATATGCTGCCCGGAAACATAAAATATATTATTTTTGACATGGACGGAACTCTTCTTGACAGTCTTTCCGTCTGGGCGGATTCCGACCGTGAATTTATAACGGGATTCGGCTGCGAATATGACCCTGCCCATTCCAAAACCATGAAGACCATGCATTTTGATTCTGCATGTGAATATCTTGTACGGGAATTTTCCCTGCCTCTTTCTCCGGAAGAGACCGGAAGAAAAATACTTGAGATCGTGGAAGAACGCTATCTTGGTCCGGTGCCGCTGAAAGACGGCGCATATGATTTTATAAGATCCGCCGCAGAACGCGGCATAAAGATGTGCGTTGCCACATCAAACAGAAAAAAACTTGCGTCGGACGCTCTCCGGGCGAAAGGCATACTTGATCTTATGGAGTTCGTCATAACCTCCGACGAGGTAGGCTGCGGAAAGGAATCACCGGAAATTTTCCTTAAAGCGGCTGAAAAATTGGGAGGAGAGCCCTCCGCAACGGCAGTTTTTGAAGATTCCCTGCACGCGGTGATATCCGCAAAAAGCGCAGGATTTTTCGTTGTGGGAATGTTTGACAAAACTTACGCGGAGGAGTTTGAAAGTATAAAAAAACACGCCGATATGGCGCTGACGTCTTTTGAGGAGCTGCTGAAATGAAAAAAATTCTTGTGGGAATGAGCGGCGGCGTGGACAGTTCCGCCGCGGCACTGCTGCTGAAAAACGCCGGATATGAAGTAAGCGGCTGCACCCTTAAACTTTTTGACGGCTATGATGAGGAGGATCTTCTCACGCGCACCTGCTGTTCCCTTTCGGATATCGAGGACGCAAAGACCGTCTGCCGCAAGCTCGGCATAGAACATTTCGTATTCAATTTCAAGGACGATTTCGCCCGCAATGTAATGGACAGATTTGCCGACGGGTATATAAACGGCGGAACGCCCAATCCCTGCATATCCTGCAACAGATATATAAAATTCGGCAAAATGCTCCGGCGGGCGGAAGAACTTGGCTTTGACGGCATTGCAACCGGACATTACGCCAAGGTCGGACATGATGAAAAGACCGGCAGAGCGCTGCTTATCCGTCCTGCCGACAGAAAAAAAGACCAGACCTATGTTCTGTACAATATGACCCAGTTCCAGCTTGAACACACCGTTTTTCCTCTTTTCGGAATGGAAAAATCCGATATCCGCGCTCTTGCAGAGGAAAACGGTCTTGTGAACGCCCGCAAACCGGACAGTCAGGATATCTGCTTCGTTCCTGACGGAGACCATGCCGGCTTTATAGAAAGATACACCGGAAAAACTTTTCCGGAAGGAAATTTTCTTGACACCGACGGCAATATTATCGGCAGACATCAGGGAATACACCGCTACACCATAGGTCAGCGGAAAGGTCTGGGCGTGACTTTCGGGAAGCCGGTATTCGTCTGCGATAAAAATTCCGGAAACAATACGGTAACTCTCGGAGACAGCGAAAGCCTTATGAAAATTTCCGTTACCGCCGAGGACGTGAACCTTATCTCCGTTCCGGATATTTCAGAGCCTATGAGGATCACCGCAAAGACGCGCTATAATATGCGGGATTCTGCTGGAACTCTTGAAAGAGTGGGAGACAGCCGCATAAAAGTAACTTTTGACGTTCCCCAGCGCGCCCCCGCAAAAGGTCAGGCACTTGTAATATACGACGGCGATATCGTTGTGGGCGGAGGAACTATAGTGTAATTCCCCAAAAGACATATGAATAAAATTTAATATATTATTGAAAGGAATTGATATTATGAAAGAGATCAATGTAAACGAACTTGACTTCAATCCTTGGAACAGGATAGGCAAGGACTGGTTTCTGCTTACCAGCGGAAACAAGGAAAAATTCAACACCATGACCGCCGCATGGGGCTTTGCGGGAGTTATGTGGGGAAAGAATGTTTTTGTTTCCGTTGTACGCCCTACGCGTTACACTTTTGAGTTTATGGAGAAGAACGATCTGTTCACAGTAAGTTTTTATGATGAGAAATACCGTCCGGCGCTTAGATTCTGCGGCTCGTATTCCGGACGTGACTGCGACAAGCCTGCTCAGGCAAAACTTGACCCGGAATATATTGACGGAACGGTGACTTTTGAGGAGGCAAAGCTAACTCTCGTCTGCCGCAAAATTTACGCACAGGACATGGACGTTTCCCTTATGGCGGACGATGTAAAGCCTGCCAACGGAAACGATCCGATACACAAGCTGTTCATCGGAGAAATAATCAAGGCTTATGAAGCCTGATTTAGCCGTTATCTGCGGACGGGAGACGCTGTTTCCCGTCTGCTTTTATTAGCTCTGGCGTTAATCTCAACTCTTAACTCTGTCAGCGCCGTTTTTATCCCGAACAGATAAAAAACCATTGGCAATCTCTGCATACTTCGGGCAGCCTCCCGGCAGAAATAATTTTTTCCTGCACCAGATGGGAAAAATCTCTCCATTTCATTTCCCTGCCGGATGAAAGTCCGCATATTTCCAATACCGTCCGATCATATCTGTCCGACTTTTCCCCCGAACATATGCCGTCCGACAGATTAGGACACTTTTTACATATATCGTCTGCACCCTCAGAGATAATCACCTTCGGGTCGTTCCTTTCAAGCAGACCGATGATCTCCGCCATGTTTTTTACAAAATCGCCGCTGTAGCCTTCGCCACGGAAAAACGCCGTGCAAAGTCCATGATGAGGACGTATCCGCAGTATCTCAGGCTGCCCTGACATTTCCTCTGACATATTTAGACAGTCTCCTTGAAAGTGTTATTGCCAGCGCGATTTTTGCGGCGTCCGGAATTATGAACGGCACAACGCACATCATGAGCGCAGACGTAAATCCTACCGGTTCTCCCCCGGAAGCAGACACGATCGTGAACCACAGCGTTCCCAGACCGTAGCATACTATCATTCCGGCAGCCATTGCAAGAATATCTGCAATGAGCTTTCTGCCGAATATTTTTGTTATGAGCCAGTATATGAGCCCCGAAAAAATAAATCCCATAAAATAACCTCCGGTCAGACCGAAAAGTATGCCCACGCCGCCTGTAAAACCGGCATAGACCGGCAATCCTGCCGCGCCGATAAGGATATATACCAGTATCGCAGCCGTTCCCCTGCCGCCGCCAAGAGTTCCCAGCGCCAGAAATACCGCAAAGGTCTGCATTGTAAATGGTACGGTAAGGTTTACCGATATCTGTGAACATACTGCTATAAGCGCGGAAAAAAGTCCGCAGACTGCAACATCATAGGCTTTTGATCGTGTATTGGTATTCATGATGATATTCCCTCTTTGCATTGATATGAAATTATTATAGCACATGGCTTTAAATTTGTCAACTAAAATTTTTAATATGGTTGACAATTTTAAATAAGAGGAATACCTTTCTATATTTGTTAAATTTCAAGCAATGCTATTGACAATTTTTAAGGAATATTATATAATATTTACAAATATTTGCCGATAACGGCAGGAAAAGGGTGTTTTTTATGGAACTTAAAGGCAGTAAAACCGAAAAAAATCTTCTTGCGGCATTTGCCGGAGAAAGTCAGGCAAGGAACAAATATACATACTTTGCAAGCGCAGCAAAAAAAGAAGGCTTTGAACAGATAGCCGAAATATTCCTCAAAACGGCAGACAACGAAAAAGAGCACGCTAAATTATGGCTCAAGGCTCTCAGCGGCATAGGCGATACTAAAGCCAATCTTGCTGCGGCTGCCGACGGCGAAAATTACGAATGGACGGATATGTATGAAGGCTTCGCAAAGGACGCCGAGGAGGAAGGCTTTACCGATCTGGCTGTAAAATTCAGGGCTGTGGGACAGATCGAAAAATCTCACGAAGAGCGTTTCCGCGCGCTGTTAAAAAATGTTGAGATGCAGCAGGTATTTGAAAAGAGCGAAATGAAAATGTGGGAATGCCGCAACTGCGGACATCTTGTAATGGGAACAAAGGCTCCCGATGTATGCCCCGTATGCAATCACCCGCGCAGCTTCTTTGAAGTCCGCAAGGAAAATTACTGAGTTAAAAACCGGTCAGGCAATTCATTTTCAGCCTGACCGGTCTTATTTATGCGAATAATGTTAAAAAAGACCGCTCCTGACGGAACGGTCTTTTTCATATATTCTGATTTTTATTCGTCACTGTTGTCCATGCTGAGAATAACATCACTGACAAGATTTCCGGGAAGCTGCTCATAACGCAGATGTTCAAGAGTAAAGTCTCCCTTGCCTCTGGTTATCTGACGGAGCTGCATGGTAAAGCTCTGCATCTCCCTCATGGGAACTTCCGCTTCAATAACGGTCATTCCTTTCTTTGCAGCAGGATTCATGCCGATGACCCGTCCTCTGCGCTTGTTAAGGTCGCCCATGATATCTCCGGTATTCTCGTCCGGAGCGTTTACAACGAGCTTTCCTATCGGTTCGAGGATCGTAGGATCAGCCTGCTTCAAGCCTTCCTTGAAAGCAATGCTTGCAGCCGTTTTGAACGCCATTTCCGAGCTGTCTACAGGGTGATATGAGCCGTCCACAAGAACTGCTTTAAGTCCCGTTACAGGACAGCCTGCAAGAACTCCCTTTTTCATGCTTTCCTGCAAGCCCTTTTCAACGGCAGGGAAGAAATTCTTAGGAACTGCGCCGCCGAATACTTTTTCTTCAAATACAAGCTCTTCGGAAAGACAAGGCTCAAATTCGATCCATACATGACCGTACTGACCGTGACCGCCGCTCTGCTTCTTGTGCTTGCCTTCGACTTTTACCTTTTTGCGGATAGTCTCACGGTAAGCGATCTTAGGCTCTTTAAGCTCTACGTCTGCGCCGAACTTAGCTTTCAGCCTTGCCGCCGCAACGTCAAGATGCTGTTCGCCCAGACCTGCAAGTATCTGCTCCTTTGTAAACGGATCCATTCCGTAGGAAAGAGTTTTATCTTCTTCTATAAGACGCTGTATGCCGGTGCTGATCTTGCTTTCATCGCCCTGTGACTTTGCGGATACCGCCATTCTGTAGCAGGGTTTGGGAAATTCGATCGCAGGGAATTTTACATTTACTCCTGCGCCGCAAAGGGTATCGGAAGTAGCTGCGCCTATCTTTACGGCAACAACTATATCTCCCGCATAGGCTTCGGTCACCTCGATCTGCTTTTTGCCGCACATTGTGTACAGCTTACCGATCTTTTCGATATTGCCTGAAACGGTATTTGTATAGTCCGAATTTGCTTTGAGAACACCGCTTATTACTTTTATAAAGGACATTTTTCCTACGAACGGATCGGCAACGGTCCTGAATACAAATGCCGCCGTGGGAGCGCTTTCATCATAAGCTATCTCGACAGGCTCGTCATTGCCGTCTACGGCAAATGCCGGTTTATTATCGGCAGGTGCAGGAAGCAGCAGTCCGATCTCTTTCAGTATCATATCCACGCCTGCCATAGTTGTGGAGGAGCAGCATACTACAGGAGTGATTATGCCGTCATTCATGCCTTTATGGATACCTTTTACAAGTTCTTTCTGGGTAAAAGGTTCGCCCTCAAAGAATTTTTCCATAAGCTCGTCGTCCGTTTCGGCAACGGCTTCGGAAAATGCTGCTACAAGACCGTCCATACGGTATTCCATTTTCTCAGAGATCTCGGCGGTGGGCATATCGGTCTCGGTAGCATTGCCCTTGTCATCATATTTATAAGCCTTCATTTCAATAAGGTTAACAAAGGAAATGACCTTGTGATCCTTTATGACCGGTACAACTACCGGGCACACCGTAGGTCCGAACTTTGTTTTGAGATCCGTAAGTACGTTATAGAAGTTAGCGTCGATATCGTCTACCTTTGTAACGACGAACATAGTAGGCTTGCCCTGTTCCCTTGCAAGCTCATAAGCCTTTTCGGTGCCTACCTTTACTCCGGATTTGGCGGAAACGGTTATCATTACCGTTCCAGCGGCATTTATTCCCTCATACATACCTCCGGCAAAATCAAACAGACCGGGAGTATCGAGAAGATTTACCTTTATGTCGTTATATTCAAAGGACGCCAGCGCCGTACTTAAAGAGGCCTTGCGCTTTATTTCCTCCGGGTCAAAATCGCAGACGGTATTTCCGTCAACAGTTTTACCGAGACGGTCGGTAACGCCTGCCTTGAATAGCAGAGCTTCCGCAAGAGAGGTCTTTCCGGAGCCGGAATGTCCGGCAATAGCGATATTTTTTATACTTTCCGCGCCGTAATGTTTCATACTGTTTACTCTCCAATCAGATCAATTTTGTTGTTTAAGGCAATAAACTTCCGGCTTTTCTGCCGGGGTTTATCGGGACCGGATGCTTCATCAGGCTGATATCCTTGCCTGCGTTAAAAAAATGTATATCAATACATTAAATATTATAGCCTTTTTTATTATAAAATGCAATGGATTAGCAACAAATTCAACAAATTACATTACAAAAGGGTAAAATAATTGTGAAATATATACAAACCGGTTAATAATGGGTCTAACGGTAAGGCTATGTAACAACAAGTAGTTGATTTTTATTATTTAGTGTTGAGAGTTGAGAGTTAAGAGTTGAGATATTAAAGGCTTAACGCCAAACATACCCGCCTCCTTGAGGGGACTACTCCGTTTAAACGATTTGTTTAAACTCACTTCGGGGGTGACAAAGCCCGCGGGGGCTTCCCCCGCAAATTATCATTTATCGGTAAATATAAAAAATGTTAAGAATCAATTCCTTATTGTGACATTGCCACCGATAAAATTAATGAATTGACCCTTGAAAATTTATTAAAAATGTGGTAGAATAAAATATATGCTGACCGCCGCAATATATTGAACGGCGGCTGATAATATTTCATGAAACTTTCCCGCCGGAGGTGCTGTTATGATAAAAGATATTCAGCAGGAAATACTGCGTATCAAAAAAGAAAAGAATATAACCATTCTCGCTCACAGCTATCAGGCTGAGGAGATACAGGAGATCGCCGATCATACCGGCGACAGCTTCCGTCTTTCCGAGCTTGCGGCAGACGATCCCAACAGCACGCTTATAATGTGCGGCGTCCACTTTATGGCTGAGACCTGCAAGCTGCTTTCTCCGGATAAAAAGGTCATACTTGCAAAAGAGGGCTGCGGCTGTCCTATGGCTGAACAGCTTTCCGCTGATGAGCTCCGCGATCTTAAAGAAATGTATCCCGGATATACCGTAGTTGCTTACATAAATACCACCGCAGAGCTGAAAACGGAATGTGACGTATGCGTTACGTCCTCCTCCGCAGTGGATATATGCAGAAAGATAGAAAACGAAAAGCTGCTTTTCATTCCGGACTGCAACCTTGGCGCTTTCGTTGCAAAGCAGCTGCCGGAAAAAGAGATAAAGCTAATTCAGGGCGGCTGTCCTATTCACGCCGCAGTCAGAGAAAAGGACGTTCTTGCCGAAAAAGCCAAACACCCCGGCGCTCTTGTTCTTGTTCACCCGGAATGTATACCTGCGGTAACGGCTCATGCGGACTATGTGGGCTCTACCAGCGGCATTGTGAACTTTGCAATGAAGTCGGACGCAAAGGAATTTATAATCGGCACAGAAATTTCAATTGCCGAACATTTACAGTATGCCTGCCCGGACAAAGAATTTTATCCGCTGTCAAAACACCTTATCTGCCCGAATATGAAGCGCACTACGCTTATGGACGTTTACAAAGCGCTTAACGGCGGCGGACTTGAAATAGAAATGCCTCCGGAGGTAATGAAAAAAGCGCGCGTATGTATCGACAGAATGCTTGAACTCGGATAATTTAAAAGCGGCAGCTTACAGGGCTGCAAATAAAACCGATAGATCTTACAAAGGAAGTTTTTCTGATATGAACGGCGATAATATTCATGATTTCATAGAAGATACGATACTGGGTACTTTTTTACAGCTCGCAAGAGTTAATGTTGTTACCGGAAAATACGAATATTTCAAGCAGGATCCGGAGCTTAAAAATGACTTCAAGGATATTGACGATATCTATGATTATATGAAAAAGCTGGCTTCGGAAGAATATGTATATCCTGAATTTCGCGAGGAATACCTGAGATTTTCCGATCCGGAATATGTATGCAAAAGAGCTTTCGGCGGAGAAAAAATGATCGTTTACCGCTATAAGCGAAAGACCTCTGCCGGCGGCAGGTGGGTCACTTTCTGCATAATAATCCCAAAGGGCTGCTCCCCGGAAAAGCCGTGGGCAGTCTTTGGGCTGAGAGATTCCGATACCGATACAACCGCCCTTGCCGATGCTATGTCCGCGCTTTCAAATATATATCATAAAATACTCAAGATAGATCTTACCAGAGATACATTTGATATCGTAAAAGCGGACGATGACGAGCTTCCCGACAGCAGTATCACAAGGATCACCGAATGGCTCAGCTTATTTGCCGAGGAAGGCAACGTTCACGAAGAAGATATAAACGTTTACCGCGAATTTATTGAAACGGAACATATAAAAGAACATTTCCGCAGCAAAAAGACCAGATTAAGCTGCCGTTACAGAAGAAAAAGCGCCGGGGGCGGTTTCCGCTGGGCGCAGATGGATCTTATCCCCAATATGGATTACAGCAATGATAATATCGTGCTTATGCTGTTCGTAAAGGACGTTCATGAAGAGCATATGGCTGAGCTCCGCCACCGTCAGGAGCTTGTGGATAACTACAACCGCGACGCCCTCACTCTCCTTTACAACAGGCATAAATTCAATGAGGATATTGAAGCTATAAAAAGAACTGCGCCGTCATGTGTTACCTGCCTTTATATGGACGTAAACGGTCTGCATGAGCTGAATAATCATCTCGGTCATCAGAAAGGTGACGATATGCTTTGCTGTGTTGCCGATACGCTCAAAAAATATTTCCCCGATGACAGATCGTACCGCATAGGCGGCGATGAATTTGTAACACTCAGCACATCGCTTTCTCATGACGCCGTCGAGCGTGTAATTGAAAGAATGAAAGACAGCCTTGCCAAAAACAGTTATGACATATCAGCAGGTATCGAAAGCGGCAGCGGCACTAATATATACAATATCATCGGCGCGGCAGAGCTTGCTATGCGCAAGGACAAGGAATCATACTATAAAAACGGTCTCCACGACCGCAGGAGACGCGGCATGAACGAGGAGCTTGAACAGCTCCTTACTGAAAAGCGCGACGCGGAATATTTCCTGCGGCTTATTGCGACCCGCTATGCAGGCGTTTATTTTGTGGATATAGAAAAAGATTCCCTCAGATACATCTACATTCCGGAATATTTTAAAAAGCTCTTACAGAGAACGTCGTTTTCGTTCAGCGCGGCTATGAGCGTATATGCGGAAAATTATGTGAGAAAGGACTATTACGAACAATTCAAGGAAGTCACCGACCTTAAAACTCTTCCGGAAAGATTAAATGCCGGAAATGCGATATGCCTTGATTACATAAAAGTAGACGGCACGGATATGGAATTAAAGATACTGAAAATGAACAAGTCTGCCGAGGGAAAATATGAGACTATATGGATATTTACCGGCGGAGACGGATCAGACGACATATAGAGCCGCGAAAGTTTAAGGAGCGATAGAAATGAAAATACTCCATACCTCCGATCTTCATCTCGGGATATCCCTGCTGAATATGCCGCTGATCGGATATCAGAAGGCTTTCTGCAAATTCTTCGGCAGCGCCGCGGAAAATGCAGACGCAGTTATAATTTCCGGAGATATATTCGATACCTCCGTCGCTTCCGCCGAAGCAGTCCGCTGCTGGAGCAGCCTTGTTTCGGAGCTTTGTCTTGAAAAAAAGCTCCCTGTAATAGTATGCGCAGGAAACCATGACGGCGCAGCGCGCCTTTCTTCCTGCGGAGATCTCCTCAAAGCCTCCGGACTTTATATTTCCGGCAGCTTTGAGGATACTTTTTCTCCGGTCATTATCGGCAATACGGCAATTTATGCAATGCCGTACTTCAATCCTGCCGGAGCGGCGGCGCTGCTGGGCTGCAAACCTTCCCCTGCGGACGTTATGGAAGCCGCCGTTAAAAAAATACTTTCCGAAGCGGATAAAAACCGCGTAAATATCCTTGCGGCACATTGCTTTGCGGCGGGAGGAACGGCTTCGGAAAGCGATATTTCCGCAAAGGCTTCCGAAGCCATCGGCGGAGCGGACAGGATACCCCTTTCCGCCTTTGACGGATTTGATTATGTTGCTCTCGGACATCTGCACAAAGCGCAGACCCTTGTTTCTCCGTCCGGAACGGTGATAAGATACAGCGGAACTCCTCTGCCCTATTCGTTTTCAGAGGCGGAGCAGGATAAGACCTTTACAATATTCGACACCGATAATAAAAATATAAGCGAGCTGCCTGTTCCTGCCGGATATCGCCTGAGGGAAATAGAGGACAGCTATGAAAACATCATTGAAGCCGCCGGGCATGATGAAAACCGTCTCGATCTTATGAAAATAACCGTCACCGACCGTTACGGCGGAGACGGCATATATATGAGACTGAAAGAGCTTTACCCCAATCTTCTGAGATTTTGCGGGAAAAGCTTTTCCGGCAGCGGAAACAGCGCCGCCGCTTATGAAGCTGCCGAGCTCGATATAGTTTCGCTTGCCAAACGCTACACCGAAGAAAACCGCGGTACTGCTCCCGATTCGGACGAGCTTGAATGGCTTGCCGAGGCTTTTGAAGCAGTCGAAAGGAGCGAATGAGATGCGTCCGTTAAAGCTCAGCTTTCAGGCGTTCGGTTCATATGCCGAAAAAGCCTCGATAGATTTTGAAAAGCTGGACAGCCTGTTCCTTATCCACGGAGAAACAGGCGCCGGCAAAACTGCTATTCTCGACGCGATGATGTACGCTCTTTACGGCGAATCCAGCGGCGGAGAACGCAGCGAGCCGCGCTGTGCCCTGCCGAAAGCTGCGGATATTCCTACGGAAGCGGAGTTTATCTTTTCGGTAAGAGGAAAGACCTACAAATTTACACGTTCCATAAAAATCACGCCAAGAAGCAAAAAACCTGACGCAAAGCAGGACTGCTTCTATTATGATGAAGAGACCGGAAACTTTATCCCGTTTTTTGAAAATCCCAAGCAATCCTTTGTAAAGCAAAAAGCCGAAGAACTTACGGGACTTTCCGCAGAACAGTTCAGGCAGGTGGTCATACTTCCTCAGGGACGGTTTGAACGGCTGCTCACATCGGGGAGCGAAGAAAAAGAAAAAATACTTTCCACGCTTTTTGCAGCGGAAAAATATACCCGGCTTTCGGAAAAGCTCTATGAAAAAGCCGATGAAGAACGCCGGGAGCTTGCCGCGGAGGGCGCTGCGCTGGCAGCTATGCTTGCGGCGGAAAATGCTGACAGTCCGAAAAAACTTGAAGAAGAAAAAGAAAAACTTTCAGGACTTCTTGCAGAACTTGCTCCGCAGCTTGAAAATTCAAAGAAAGCGTTTGCCGCCGCCCGTGAAAGGCTTACCGCTTCGGAGCTGCTCTCACGGAGCTTTGCGGAGCTTTCGTCCGCAAAGGAACGTCTTTCGGAGCTTGATAAGCAGGCGGAGAAAATTTCCGGCTATGAAAAACTCCTTACCCTGCACGAAAAGGCTTTGAAAGCAAAGCCGGAATTTGCGGCTCTTTCGGAAGCAAAAAACACTTTCAGAATACGAAGCGACGCATTTTTTACGGCGGAAAAAAACCTTTCCGCCGCCGAAAGCGTATACAAAGCACTTGAAGAAAAACGCGGAGAGGTCTCCGCGCTTGAAAATACTATCGCCGAAAAGAACGGTGCGCTTACCGTTCTGAACGGTCTTGCCGATGTCTACGAAAAAATTGACGCCGCCGGAAACGTTCTCAAAAACATTTCGGAGGAATGTTCCGATCAGGAGATATCCCGTACACGCACCGAAAATTCCCTTAAAAAGACCGTAAAGGAAATTTCCGAAGCAGCCGCAAAGCGCGACATGATGATCTCGGAATTTTCGGAAAAGCTGCCCGGACTGCGGACGGAAAAAGCCGCTCTGGAAAACGGCGCCGAAAACGCAAAAAAACTCCACCTTTATGAAAGAGAGCTTAAAAAGATACTTGATGATATTGCCGGACTTTCCGTTCAGGCGGAACAGTACGAACGGAAAAGATCCGCCGCAGAAGCGGAATATGACCGCCTTTATTCGGGATATATTTCCAATGCGGCTGCGGAGCTGTCCTCACGGCTGAAAGAGGGCGCGCCGTGTCCCGTGTGCGGAAGTCTTTCCCACCCTGCTCCGGCTGAATATCACGGCAGCGCCGTTACGGCGGAAGAAGTAAAGGCTGCAAGGGCGGATTTTGAAGCTGCCGTCAAGACGATCTCCGGACTGAAAGAACGCATCGCCGCACAAAAGGCAAGAGTTCCTGCCGCAGAACAGTATATCGCCGAATGCCGCAAAGCCGTTGAAGATGTCGCTTTTACCCCTGAACGGCTGATGTCCGTCACCAAAGAATGTGCCGAAGCCGAAAGGCAGAATGCCGCTCTTCCCGGACTGGGGAAATGGATATCTTCGCTTGAAACGCAGAAAGCGGCTTTTGAAAACAATCTTAAAGCCATATCGGCAAGGGCGGAAGCGCTTGCTTCACAAAAAGCGAGAGCGGAAGCGGAAATTTCCGTTCTAAAAGAGCGGCTTTCTCCGGAATGTCCAGACAGAGCTTCCTACACTTTAAAGATATCGGCTTTAAAAGACGATATACAACGTATGACCGCGAAAAAACGGCAGGCGGACGAAAAATTCTCCGCTGCCGAAAAACGCCGCATAGAATGTAAAGCGGCTTTCGGTCAGGCGAAAAAAGAACGTTCCGCCGCCGAAGAACGGCTGATATCCTGCGAAAAAGCCTTTACTGCAAAACTTTCTGAACTGGGAGGACTAAGCGCTGAAAATTATGCCGGCGCTCTGCTGCCGGAAAAACTTGCTGCGCAGTATTCCGCCGAAAAGGAAAAATACCGCCTTGAACGCCATTCCGCCGAGGAAACGGTAAAAACGCTTTCCCGCCAGCTTGAGGGAAAAACTCAGCCGGAGCTTGAAAAACTTAAAGCTGAGACCGACGTCGCCGAAAAACTCTGCGGCGAGCTTTCACGCAAAGAAGCCGTTTTTGCCGAAAGATACGAACGGCTGAAAAAACTTTCCGAAGAATATTCCGCACGGCGGATATCCTACGAAAAAGCCGCCGAAAAGAATGACAAGCGGCTTGCCTTTGCAAGGTTCATGCGCGGAGACAAGGGCATATCCTTTACAAGATATGTGCTTGGGCTGATGCTCCGTATCGTAACGGAAGAAGCGAACCGCATACTTGCAGACATTCACGGCGGAATGTTCCGCCTGTGCGTAAAAACCGAGCTGGCGGCAAATTCCAAGCAGGGGCTTGACCTTGAAGTCGAGAATTTGTCTGCTTCATCGTCGGTGAAATACGGTGTACGGGAGCTTTCCGGCGGGGAAAAATTCCTTATCTCACTTGCTCTTTCCCTTGGACTTTCCGCTGCGGCGCAGAGCCGTTCCGGAGGGGTAGAGATAGAATCAATGTTTATAGACGAGGGCTTCGGCTCTCTTGATACCGACTCTCTCAGGGAGGCTGTTGGTATACTTTGCGGACTTTCAAGAGGAAGAAATACTATTGGTATAATTTCTCATGTGGAAGAACTGCGCAATGTAGTTCCATGCAGCATAAAAATAACAAAATCTCCGGAAAACGGCTCGAAGATCATAATGTGACCGGGCTTCTGCCGTATCCGGAGAGAAAAAAGCCGGAAAGCGGTGCTTTCCGGCAGGGAATATATTACTTTTTAGGCTGTGCAGGCTGCTGGACGCTGTTTGCGGCTATTTCCTTTATGGAAGTTACCATTCCGGCAAGTCCCTGTATCTCCGAGGGGATTATTATCTTTGTCGCTCTGCCGTCGGCTGCCTTTGCAAAGGCTTCAAGGCTCTTGAGAGCAATAACGTTTTCTTTCGGATCGGACTGATTGAGCTTTACAAGGCTTTCTGCAAGAGCGTTCTGAACGAGCTGTATGGATTCGGCTTCGCCCTGCGCTTCAAGTATCTTCTGCTGTCTTACGGCATCGGCGCGGAGGATCATTGCCTGTTTTTCGGCTTCCGCGCGAAGTATCTCGGCTTCCTTTTCGGCCTCTGCACGGAGGATCTTGGATTCCTTTTCACCCTCGGCAACAAGCACCTGTGATTTCTTTTCACCCTCAGCCTGAAGGATCTTTTCACGTCTTTCACGTTCGGCTTTCATCTGGCGTTCCATGGAATCCTGTATCTCACGGGGAGGAATGATGTTTTTCAGTTCAACACGGTTGACCTTTATTCCCCACGGATCGGTGGCTTCATCAAGAATAGAGGTTATTTTGGCGTTGATAACGTCACGGGAAGTAAGCGTTGCATCAAGCTCCATTTCGCCTATGATATTACGCAGAGTTGTAGCGGTAAGGTTTTCTATTGCGGAAATGGGTCTTTCAACGCCGTATGTGTACTGCTTTGAATCGGTGATGCGGTAGAAAACTACCGTATCTATCTGCATGGTAACGTTATCTTTTGTGATAACCGGCTGCGGTTTGAAATCGACCACCTGTTCCTTTATGGAAACACGCTTTGCGACCTTTTCAAAGAAAGGCAGAACGTAATGCGGACCTGCCGAAAGCGACCTTGCATATGTTCCAAGACGTTCAATAACGTATTCCGAAGCCTGCGGCACGAATTTCAAACCGGAAATAAGGATAATTATTACCAGTATTGCCAGACCTATCAAAATAAATTTCATAAAATGACACCCTTTCAGATAATATTAAAAGCTACTGCTTCTGTTCCGCCGGAATTTTACTGCCGGCTCTTTCAACGACGACTTTTGAAGAACGTATCTCTTTTACGATAACCGATTCGCCCTCCGATATACCGTCGCCGTCTGCGGAGACCGCCGCCCAGTCAACGCCGGACAGACGCACGCGTCCTTTGCCGGTACTGCTGTTTATAGCTTCGATGACAACGGCTGTTTTTCCGATCTCAAGATCCGAATTGGTAGGAATGAACTTGCTCGGAAAAAGTTTTTTCAGCATTGGTCTTGTAAACAGCAGCAATATTCCTGCCACAAGGGCAAAAATCACAAGCTGCACCGTAACGTTTGCTCCGAGAGAAGCAGCTATAAGCGCTCCGAGCGCTCCTGCCGCGAACCATATTGATACCAGAGCGAAAGTTGCAGCTTCAAGTATCAGCGCTGCGGCAAAAACGATTATCCAGAAAATTACCATAAGCATACCTCCTCTGATATTATAATAACATAATATTAAAAATATTGCAATACTTAATTCGTGGAATTATTACAAAAAAACGGGACGGTATTCCGCCCCGGAAGAAATTGATCAGCATACATTCTGCTTCATTTCAGCCTGCTTCCGCTTGTTCCTGAAATGGGATATCACGATGTAATAGAACGGTATCGAAATAAGAAACGGTATCCATGCCGCCGCAAACCACCTGTCCGCAATGTGCCATGAAAAGAACGACAAAAATATCCCTATCCCGATATAGAACATCAGCGCCAGCACCGGATAGCAGAATATCAGCGGATTGCGCTTTTTTACGGCAAAATATCCGGTATAATAAAGCGGTATCGTAAGGAATATCAGCCACATCAGACCATACCAATTATCGCTCCATGACCGAAAGATCTGGTCACATATCCCGCCTATGGAAAAATACACGAATGCACAAAGCACCGGATAGCAGAATATCATAGGGTTTTTCTTCCTGACCGCCGACACGAAAGTATAATACAGCGGTATCAGCAGGAATAACGTCCAGCCGGGATGTGCAAGCCCTATCATTGTCATAAGCGCAAATGCCGCGCCTATCATAAGAGGAAGCGTTTTATCAAAAAGTGAAAGTCCCTTTTTCCCCGTATTCGTTCCGCTCTGGAAGTTATCCATACTGTCGGACAGCTTATCCATGCCTTTTTCTATCTTTGTGCCAAGTCTGTCCATTTTATCTTCAAGACCGGTTTCAAACTTATACATGACTTTTTCGTACTTGCTGCCGAAGTCTGCGCTTTTCCTGCCTGCGGAACGATCAGCCGGCTTTATGTCCGGTGCAGCGCCGTTTTCCGGCGAAGAACTTCCGGGAGCGGATATCCTGCCGGCAGGATCGCCCTGAGGATATATTTCTTCATCGGTATAGTTTTCAGGAAACATTTCGGGTACGTTTGCTCCGTTATGGACATAGGCTTCTTTTTTCAGCGAAACTCCCCTGTCGGGAAGATGTATGCTTCCGGTTTTAAGCAATTCATCAAGGGATATCCCGTAAAGCTGTGAAAGAAGCACAAGATTATCCGTATCCGGCGACGCTTCCGCCCGTTCCCACTTGGACACAGCCTGCCTTGAAACGCCTATCCGCGCGGCAAGCTCCTCCTGTGAAAGACCGTTCTTCTTCCTGAGCTGCTGAAGCCGGTTGGCTATTTCTATATTCATTTTTACGCCTTCCTTTCTTTGATATATTCTATGTTGATATTATACACCATATAGCATTGAAATGCAAGCAATTTCAGTTTGCATTTACATATGCAACCAATAGTTGCTGTTTTTCCGGATAACGGATATAAAAATGTCCCCCACCGTATTACAGCGAGGGACAGGCTTTCACGAATTACTTTGTGTTTGAAAGTTTCCACCTGAATGTGGATATTCTCTGAGCCTTTGTGTTATCGTAAGAAATATTGCTGCACGCTATGCTTACGTCGTTGTATCTGTAATCTGTCTTTGCTATTTTTGAACCGAACGACATTGCCGATTTTACTGCGTCCGCTCCGTAGCTTCTCTGGATGACCGCGCCCAGCTTGTGGTACTGTCTTTCAAAATCAACGATCTCTTTTGCAAGTATAGGCTTTGTATCGCATACGTTGTAAACGCCCTGATAGTTTATTCCGGGAGCTGCATTCAGTATGCCGATTATAAAATCTATCAGATTATACAGGCAGCAGAAGGAATATCCATAGTCGCCGTAACCGTATATGTAGGAACAGCCGTCCTTTGGATCATATATCTTTGCATGAAGATTAGGAGCGTATGATTTTGTGTATATCGGGCAGATACGAGCGATTATGCCCTTTGCCGAAGCTGTGGATTTTACAGCCTTTGAAAGCGCTTTTTCACTGTCAAACTTGAGTTTTCCGTAAATAGTCACAGGCTTTTCGCCCATTGTTTCACGGATAGGCTCTCTTGTTTTTGCGGGAGCATATACCTGATGTGTGCTTATAAGTATCATATCGTTTACGCCGGCGTTTATAGCGGCTTTATAAAGATACTTGTCAACAAAAGCCGATTTTTTCTCTTCTGCCGGAGTAAGGTCGTTGGGAAAATCGTTGTCTACCGTACAGGCAAGGTGAATAAGAACATCTATACCTCTGCTCATAGCCTGAGTTACAGCATCCTTATCGTCGATAGCTGCTTGTACAAAAGTATAGTTCGGCTTGTCTATATTTGTATTTGGTGTGTTATCAACGCCTATGACTTCAAATCCCTTTGCGAGCAAAGCATCGCAAAGCTCCACACCCATAAGTCCGGACGCACCTGTTACAAAAACGGTTTTCATAATCCACCGTCCCTCCGTTCTACAAATATTCTGTGCATACACATATTATTATACCACAAATAAAAATAATTGCAATATGTTTTTTGACGAAATCCACAGGTTTTTTTTGAATAATACGCTATAAATTTGAATTTTTATCGGTCATATTCATTCAAAAACCCTTCCCGGAGCAAAAACAAGCCAAAAATGTCTGCAAAACAGCCAACAAAAATTATGAAAGGAGAAATTTTCATGGATATCATTCTTCCGGATCCGCAAACGGGCAAAAGATATAATGCGGCAGGAGCTTTTCTGAAGAAAAAATTCGGAAAAAGAGCGGTAAAAATAAGTCTTAACGGAAATTTTGACTGTCCTAACAGGGACGGCACAAAAGGCTTCGGCGGCTGCACCTACTGCTCCTCGTCAGGCAGCGGGGATTTTGCCGGAGATCCTCTGCTCGGCATAGCGGAGCAGTTCGGACGCGGCAAAAGGCTTCTCGAAGCCAAATGGGGAAAGGATGTATGTTATATTCCGTATTTTCAGGCAAACACAAACACCTACGCTCCCCTGCCCCGGCTGAAAGCTCTTTTTGAAGAAGCGCTGTCATGGGAAAATACCGTCGGGCTTGCAATTTCTACCCGTCCGGACTGCATTTCGGACGAAACAGCGGATCTTCTTGCTTCACTGGCGGAAAAAACTTATCTGACGGTAGAGCTGGGCTTGCAGACTATTTTCGACGAAACGGCAGAAAAAATAAACCGCTGCCACAGCTATGCGGATTTCCTGAACGGTTTTGAAAAACTCCGCAGCAGAGGTATAAACGTCTGCGTTCATGTTATAAACGGGCTTCCCGGAGAAACGCGCGGAATGATGCTCGATACCGTGAAAGAAGTTTCCCGTCTGGGGATACATGGCATAAAAATACATCTTCTGCACATTATCCGCGGCACAAAGATAGCCGAACAGTATCTTAACGGTGAATTTGAAACAATGGACTTTGACGGATATGTTGAGACCGTCTGCGACCAGATAGAGCTTCTTCCGGAAAATGTACTTATTGAACGCCTTACGGGAGACGGTGCGCGCAGGGATCTTATCGCTCCGCTGTGGAGCATTGACAAAAAGACCGTTCTCAACGCCATTGATAAAGAGCTCATGCGCAGAGGAACGGTACAAGGCAGCAGGAAAAGCCTTTGACAAAATAAAAGGACGCTTTTCAGCGTCCTTTTTATATCAGCCGAAATATCTCTTGAGAAGTCCCTCAAATCCGCAGCCGTGACGGGCTTCGTCCTTTGCCATTTCGTGAACTGTATCGTGGATAGCGTCAAGACCCATTTGTTTTGCCTTTGAAGCAAGTTTCAGCTTGCCCTCGCAGGCGCCGTTCTCAGCCATAACGCGCATTTCAAGGTTTTTCTTGGTGGAATCCGTAACAACATCGCCAAGAAGCTCAGCAAACTTAGCGGCGTGCTCTGCTTCTTCATAAGCAGCCTTTTCATAATAAAGACCTATTTCGGGATATCCCTCACGGAAAGCTACTCTTGCCATTGCAAGATACATTCCTACTTCGGTGCATTCGCCGGTGAAATTCTGATTGAGGCCTTCAATGATCTCGGCGTCTGCGCCCTCTTTGCCGATACCAACAACGTGCTCGCAAGCCCAGTTCATCTTATCGGCAGCAGCCTCGTTGAACTTTGAAGCCGGAGCCTTGCACTGGGGACATCTGAAGTCGGCAGGAAGGCTTTCTGCCTCATAAACATAACCGCATACAGAACAAATAAATTTCTTCATAATGATTACCTCCTTGATATATTCCGATAAAACATCGGGGACTGTCCGTCCATTCCATATAACTATACCATTTAAGGCGGGATATGTCAATGCTTTGAAATGTATTTTTTATATATTTTTTGTGAAAAATACGGTTATTTTACTGCTGTAATTGTGAGACTTTTACATATATTTCTCCGTTTTCCGAAAGCACTGCTACTCTGTCGCCCTTTTTGACCGTCCCGTCAAGTATGCTCCTTGAAAGCAGGCTTTCTGCCTTTAAAGAAATATTCCTGCGAAGCCCGCGCGCTCCGGTGCGGTCTGAGCTTCCCTCTGCAAGAGCGGTTATGGCTTCGTCGCTGAACTCAACGGATATCTCCATATCCTCCGCACGCTTGCTGACCCCGGCAAGGAGCTTTCTTGCAATGCTTTTCAGCTCCTCTTTGCCAAGGCGGTCAAAAACTATTATCTCATCAAGTCTGCCTATAAGCTCCGGACGGAACGCCGCGCGCACCTTTTTTATAACGTCCTCTTTTACGTCGTAAGGAAAACCGTCATCCGAAAAGCCAAGGGCATTTTTTTCAGTCATCAGCTCCGCTCCGATATTCGACGTAAGGATAATAACGGCGCTGCGGAAGCTGACCCTCCTGCCGCTGCTGTCGGTCAGTATGCCGTCCTCCATTATTTGCAGCAGGATATTGCTTATATCGCTGTGAGCCTTTTCTATCTCGTCAAAAAGAACGACGCTGTACGGCTTGCGGCGTATTTTTTCCGTCAGCTGACCGCCCTCATCGCAGCCCACATATCCGGGAGGTGCGCCAATCAGCTTGCTCACGCTGTGTTTTTCCATATATTCCGACATATCGAATCGTATAAGCGCCTCTTCCGAACCGAAAAGCGCCGCCGCCAAGGCTTTTGAAAGCTCGGTCTTACCTGCTCCCGACGGTCCGGTAAAAAAGAAGCAGCCCACCGGTCTGGACGGATCTTTCAGCCCTGCGCGGCTGCGCCTTACGGCGTCTGCGACTGCATGGACCGCGGCGTCCTGACCTATGACCGTTTTTTTCAGTTCGTCCTCCAGTTCAAGGAGCCGCCTGCTCTCATCGGCTGTTATCCGCGTTACCGGTATGCCCGTAGCCGCCGATACTACTTCGGCGATGTTTTCTCCCGTAACATAAATGGGCTTTGCTTCACTGTCGCTGTACCAGCTCGTTTCGCCTTTCCGCGCCGCTGAGGATACCCTTGTTTCGGTATGCTTTTCAAGCATACGCCGCAGGCTTTCCGCAAGCTCGCTCAGCGTTCTCGGCGAAGCGGAGGCTTTCATTCTTGCCCGTGAGGAAGCCTCGTCGATAAGGTCTATCGCCTTGTCCGGCAGAAATTTTTCCGGCTGATACCTGACGGAATAGGATATTGCCGCCCGGACGGCTTCTTCGGTGATCGTTACTCCGTGAAACTCCTCATAACAATGTTTAAGACCGTTTACTATGCAGAAAGCCTCTTTTTCGTCCGGTTCTTTTATAAATACCTGCTGGAAGCGCCGTTCTAAAGCAGGATCCTTTTCAATGAACCTTTTATATTCCGAAGCCGTGGTAGCGCCTATAATCTGCAATTCACCCCGCGCAAGCTGAGGCTTAAGGATATTTGCGGCATCAATTGCACCCTCTGCCGCTCCTGCGCCGACTATGGTATGCAGCTCGTCTATAAAAAGGATTATATTTCCGTTGGCTGCGACCTCGTCCATGCACTGTTTTATTCTTTCCTCAAAATCGCCGCGGTATTTTGCTCCTGCAAGCATTGCCGTCAGACTGAGGGAAAAAAGCTGTTTCCCCCGTATGGTATCGGGAACTTTCCCTTCGGCTATCATAACGGCGATACCCTCGGCAATGGCTGTTTTTCCTACGCCGGCTTCACCTACAAGGCAGGGATTGTTTTTCGTTCTGCGGGAAAGTATCTGTATGACCCTTTCGATCTCCTTTTCACGGCAGAAAACCGGATCAAACCTGTGCTCTCTGGCGGCTTGGGTAAGATCTTTCCCGTATTTGAGCAGCGTGGGCGTCTTGGGGGCATACCCTCCGGCAGGAACGGAGGACGCGGTACAGGCGCTCGTTATCCTGCTGACGCTTCCGCCCATATCCTCTATTATCCTTACGGCAGTGCAGTTCTTTTCCCTTAGCAGAGCAAGAAGAAGATGCTCCGTGCCTGCAAGGCGGCTGCCGTTTGAAGCGGCTATGACAAAAGCATTTTCTATTATCCTTTTTGCGGACGGTGTGGCTGAATCCCTGTCAACGGTGCAGGGTTCTCCCCGCCCTACCATCATATTTATACGGCAAAGGACATTTTCCTCTTTTATGCCGCAGCTGCGGAATATCCCGGCGGAAGCGCTTCCCTGTTCTCCCACAAGAGCAAGAAGTATATGCTCGCTTCCCATATATGTGTGTCCCAGACTTCCTGCATGGGTGAACGCTTTATTTATTACCGTATTTGCTTTTTTTGTAAAGCTGTCAAAATCAAACATAAACTTGCCTTTCCCACAAAAATATTATGCGGAAAACTTGTCCGCAATTTTATACTGAGCCCCGATCATAAAGCGTATAAAAGATCTGCGCTTTAATAAGGGATCAGTATTATTATGGCATTATCGGAACAAAATATTTGTCATATTGGGAAAAGCATTTAAAAAATTCCTTTTCAGACGGACGAAAAAACGGGATATTCCGCATAATGGAATATCCCGTTTTATTATCAGAGCTTCCAGAGCTCCTCCGCATACTGCTTAACGGTCCTGTCGGAAGAGAATTTTCCGCTGCAGGCAATGTTCATCCAGCATTTCTTGGAGAACACTTCACGGTTTTTATAATCGTAAAGCGCTTTCAGCTTGGTATCAACATATCCCTCCAAGTCGGCAAGCAGGAAATAATGATCCGGCTTGTGCCAGCTTGTGCCGTTTATAAGCGCATTGAACAGCTCGCCGAACATTCCGGTGTCGCCGTCGTTGAATGTTCCGTCTACAAGCGTGTTGATAACGCGCTTTACGCGCTCATTGGTGTAGTAAATTTTCTCTTTCGGACGGTAGTTGGGCTTGATCTTTTCGATCTCTTCAACTCTTGCGCCGAAGATATATTCGTTTTCCCAGCCGGCTTCTTCAACGATCTCAACATTTGCGCCGTCGTAAGTTCCGAGTGTCACCGCGCCGTTGAGCATGAACTTCATATTTCCCGTACCGCTGGCTTCAAGTCCTGCTGTAGATATCTGCTCGGAAATATCTGCTGCGGGGATAAGCTTTTCCGCATAGGATACGTTGTAATTCTGCACGAAAAGAACTTTCAGCTTGTCTTTTGTCTCGGGGTCGTTATTGACAAGTTTTGCAACTTCATTTATATACTTGATTATGCCCTTTGCCCTGCGGTAAGCGGGAGCGGCTTTTGCTCCGAAAATAAAGCAGGTGGGCTGCAAGTCGGGAAGTTTATGGTCTTTTATCTGGAAATACAGATCAACGATAGAAAATGCGTTCAGAAGCTGTCTCTTGTATTCGTGGAGACGTTTTGCCTGAATGTCAAACGCCCAGTCGGGAGAAAGCTCAACGCCCTCATGCTGTTTTATATATTCGCAGAGCTGGACTTTTTTCTGATGTTTGATGTCCATAAATCTCTGAATGGTATCCCTGTCGTCAACGAACTTTTTCAGTTCAGCAAGCTCGTCAAGATCCGTTACCCAGCCGCTGCCTATCTTTTCGGTGATAAGCGCAGAAAGCTCGGGATTGCAGAGACCCAACCAGCGGCGGGGAGTAATTCCGTTGGTCTTGTTCTGGAACCTGTCGGGGAAAATCTCGTACCAGTCCTTGAGCACGTCATTTTTAAGGATATCTGTATGCAGCTGTGCAACACCGTTCGTATGAGCGGAAGCAAATATAGCCATTCTTGCCATGTGGATACGTCCGCCCTCAACTATTTTCTTCTCGGAGATCTGCTTATCGGTCTGACCTATGGAACGGAGATATTTTTCAAGATGAGCGTCTATCATGAGTACGATCTCGTAAACCGTAGGTATAACGCTCCTGAACAGATCAACGCTCCACTTTTCAAGAGCTTCGCCCAGAACGGTGTGATTTGTATAATTGCATACCTTGCTTACGATGTCAAATGCTTCCTTAAAGGACATTCCCTCTTTGAACATGAATATCCTTATCAGTTCGGGAATTGCAACTGTGGGGTGAGTATCATTCAGCTGCAAAGCGTAACATTCGGCAAATTTTGAAAAATCATCGCCGTGGGTCTTTTTATATCTTCTGATAATATCCTGAACGGATGCGGAAACAAAGAAATACTGCTGTTTCAGTCTTAATCTCAGACCCTTTTCGGTGTTGTCGTTAGGATAGAGAACGTTTGATATAGCTTCCGCAAGGATAGTGCTTTCGCTTGCCTTGATATAATCCTGATTATCGAATGCGCCGAAATCAAAGCCTTTCAGAGATTCGCTCTGCCAGAGACGGAGAGTGTTCACAGCTTTCATGCCGTAACCGATGATCGGAACATCATAGGGAACTGCAAGCACCGACTGATCTGCAAAATCCACTCTTACGGCTTCATTTTCCGCTCTTACGCTCCAAGCGTCGCCGTAATCGAGCCAGGAATCGGCAGATTCCTGCTGAAAGCCGTTGCCGATAGACTGTTTGAAAAGTCCGTAACGGTAGCGTATGCCGTAACCGTTAAGAGGGATATCATGAGCGGCTGCGGAATCGAGGAAGCAGGCTGCAAGACGTCCCAGACCGCCGTTGCCGAGAGCGGCGTCCTCGATCTCTTCAAGACAAGCGATATCAACGCCCTGCTCCGCAAGTATCTCTTTTGCTTCATCAAGCAGACCTGCGCAGTAAAGATTGTTGAACACAGCGCGTCCCATAAGAAATTCTGCGGAAAGGTAGTACGCTCTGCGGCGGCTGCCGCTTCTTTCCTCGGTCTTGTCCCAGAGGGGTATTATCTCGTCCATTACGGCTCTTGAAAGGGCGTTATGGAGCTGTTTCGGAGTGGCATTTTTAATGTCAGTCCTTCCGTCAATGCGGAGATTTTCGTTTATCTTCGCGAGAAACTGTTCTTTGTTCATATAAATTGACCGTCCTTTTTCAAAATTTTATTTTCGTAAGGTTCACCGTTGCCGGCGAAAATAAAAATCAATTACCATTTTAGCATATTCTTTGCATTTACGCAACTATTTTATGCAGATTTTGTGCAGAATAAACATTTTGATTTTAAAATATTTGTCACGGATAGAAATGCTTTCCGAACGGTATTGGGCTTTATTCCGGCTTCTTACTGCGATACAGTCTTTAAAAAGCGTGATAATTTCGGGGAGGATATAAAAACAAATATCTCCGGAAGCATAGCTTCCGGAGATAAACTGGTCGGAGTGACGGGACTTGAAAGTTACGCCCGAATTGTTCTTTAGTCTATATAATTTTACAAACGGCTATATTACGCCGGTTGTGCGTAATGGTATACTTTGGGAATCAAAGAAATTTGAGGACATTCGAGGAAAGTTGTCCTAAAAGTTGTCCGGAAGTTGTCCAAAGGCA
This sequence comes from uncultured Clostridia bacterium, assembly GCA_947627905.1. Lineage (GTDB taxonomy): Bacteria > Bacillota > Clostridia > Oscillospirales > Ruminococcaceae > RGIG8773. The sequence goes on along the minus strand of CANQXX010000013.1, from coordinate 164 downwards.
TTCAACTATTCCACAAAATAGCTGTAATCAAGTATCACGTTGCCGTGTTCATCGGGAGTCGTGTAGCGTGGGCAAAGACCGTTCTCGAACGACCATACGCGTCCGCGCGCATCGTGCCATATGCGCATTCCCGCCCGCTCGAGCGCGGGACGGCAGCCGCCGGT
>CANQXX010000012.1 GCA_947627905.1 uncultured Clostridia bacterium | reverse complement strand
CTGCTTTATGGGACGAAAAAGGGACATTATTAAAACATAATGTAATTAAGAACGCCGATAACGGCGGATTATGGACCTGGAAGGGTTTCAACAAGAATAATATATTAATAGGAAAAAGATACCCGACAAAATGTTGGATTGAGTCCGTTCATTTATATAAAAATGATATTTATTTTATGTATGACCGCGATACTGGCAGCCTTGTAAACACTTATGAGCGAGCGACTAAATATGGGTATCTGCTTAATTTTGGTGGTGTATCAGGTTGGTTCCCCGGTAGTTTTACTTACCAACAAATGTCCACGACGCCTTTTACTGATAATCTTGAACCCATACCTGATGAAAATTCATAATATCAATTGTGCAGAAAACTGCACAGAAAGAAATAATATAAATTTTTATATTAAAATAAGGAGGATATTTTATGACAAACGTAAAAATTATTCCATTTATGAAAAGGAACATGAGAGCCTGACATGAAAATAATTGATATTTCACAGCATAATGGTACTATTGATTGGAAAGCGGTCAATGCAGCCGGAATATCAGGCGTAATTATCCGTGCAGGCTACGGCAGATATATTTCACAGAATGACAGTCTTTTTGAAAATAATTATAAATGCGCTTCCGAAGCCGGGCTTCATGTCGGTGCATATTGGTATTCATATGCAAAGTCACCGTCAGAAGCGCGGCTCGAAGCGTCTGTATTTCTTGAAGTGATAAAAGGCAAAAAATTTGATATGCCGGTATATTTCGATATTGAAGAACCTTCACAGGTAAAGCTCGGCAAAGCGATATGTTCCGAAATAACGGACGCCTTTTGTTCTGCAATGGAAAAGGCAGGATATTTCTGCGGAATATACAGCTTTGACAGCTTTTTTACATCAAATCTCACAGAAGATATTTCAGGAAAATACAGCCGCTGGATAGCAAGGATCGGCGCAAAGCCCGTTAATCCATGCGATATGCGGCAGTATAGCTGGACGGAAAAGATCCCCGGAAACAAATGCAGCTTCGATATGAGCGAATGCTGCAAAAATTTCCCGGAAATTATCCGCAAAGCCGGACTGAACGGATATAAAAAAACCGATACATATTCCATAAAAGCAGAAATAAATAATATCGGAGCTTCAAAAGCAGATGAAATAAAGTCGGCTTGCCTTGAATTGGGTATGACCGTTAAACAGGAAAAGGAGTGACTATATGAAAACAGACTTTAATAAATGGATAAGAGCCGCAGGAATAAGAGCCGTCAAAACCATTGCGCAGACTGCCGCTGCAACTATCGGAACGACTGCCGTTCTAAGCGAAGTTGACTGGAAGATAGTTGTTTCTTCCGCAGTTCTGGCAGGAATTTTGTCGCTGCTTACAAGCGTTGCCGGTCTGCCGGAGGTGAAAGAATGAACACTGAAATAATCACTGCACTTATCGCGCTTGCGGGAACTCTGGGCGGCTCTTTCGGCGGTATAATGATATCAAGCAAGCTGTCAAATTACCGCATCGAACAGCTTGAAAAGAAAGTTGAAAAGCACAACAGTCTTATCGAACGCGTTTGCAGGCTGGAACAGCATGACGCCGTTTTCGATGAAGAAATAAAAGTTGCCAATCACAGGATAAAAGACCTTGAGACAGCAGTAAAATAACTGAATAAACAGAGCTTCGGCTCAGAAAAAAGATCAGCCCCGGATAACCGAGGCTGATCTTTTTATTTTATATAGTTCGTTTAGTGAGTCTGAGTGTAACCGAAGCTGTTTACGATAGCGTCGATCTTCTTTCCTGCGGCGCAAAGAGGACATTTTGCGGGGTTGTAGCTTTCATAATCGGGAATATCGTCGGCATGGAACACGCTGTTGATCTTTATGCCGTGAACTTCCGGAACGGCGCTGAATATCGAGCATACTCCGGAAAGCGTTCCGCCGTAATAGTTAAGGCAGTTTGCCGCCTGCTGAACGCTCTTGCCGGAAGATACCGAGGAAACCAGAAGAAGAACGTTCTTATCCCTTACGATCTTCTGGAGATTATCGCGGAGGATTATCTGGTTATTCATATATTCGGGGGTAATGCAGTATATGTCGTTGCCGTAATTTATTCCGCGTGTGCCTTCGCTAAGTTCTTCCGCAAGAAATGCGCCTACGAGCCTTGTGCTTTCAAGGCAGATTATGGCGTCTACAGGCACGGAAGAATAAATTGCACCGGCAAGCTGCTTGGCTGTTTCCTTTGCTGCTTTGTAGTTGTTCTTGATCTCGTTCATATCAATATAACGGTTTACATGGGAATGGTTCGTAGTAAAGTGACCGTGTATAACTTCAAACTTTATCTTGGTATTCCCTTTTGCGGTAATTTCATTCTTCGTTAAATTCATAATGACATTCCTTTCCATGGCATATATGCGCCTATGATTATTTTGTTGAACGCATTTTTATAGCGTTGTTTATATTATATCACATATTTTCAATGATTTCAATATATTTTTTGTACAAAATTGCATATTTTTCTTCTATACAGGACTATGAGCCGTGTAGCAAAAGTCAGCCTTTTTATGTAACATTGTTCCTTAAAAAGCCTTTTATCACTGAATAATGTAAAAATTTTTAAATTATGCTTGAATATTTTTGCAAAATAGTGTAAAATGAATATGTATGCTCGCAACCGTCAAAGGAAAGGATATATTTTTATGAACTGGACCGAAGTAAATATTTATACCACATCGGAAGGCTCCGAGCCCGTATGCGGCTGCCTGCTGAACACAGGCGTTACGGGATTTGCCATAAAAGACCCTAAAGATTTTGAGGAATTTCTCGAAAGAAAAACCGGCAACTGGGATTATATAGACGAGGAACTCATGGGAATGAAAGACTGTGAGACCTGCGTTACGGTCTATCTGCCCGACAATTCGCAGGGAGCGGATATGCTGGCGGCTATACGCTCCGAAATGGCAGCGCTTAAAGAGCGCGACATCGCCCACGCTTTCGGGCGGCTGTCGGTTGAACTCAGCAGTGTTCGCGAAGAGGATTGGGCAAATAACTGGAAGCAATACTTCAAGCCCCTCACTGTAGGAGAAAAGCTGGTAATAAAGCCGTCATGGGAAGAATATCCAAATCCCGGCGGCAAGACGATACTTGAAATAGATCCGGCTTCAAGTTTTGGAACAGGACAGCATCATACCACTCGTCTTTGTCTTGAGCTTCTTGAAAAACATATCAGCGGCGGAGAAAAAATACTCGATATCGGCTGCGGCAGCGGAATACTTTCCATTGCAGCCATACTGCTCGGCGCCGGACAGGCAGCGGCAGTGGATATAGATCAGAACAGTGTGAAAACGGCTGCGGAAAATGCAGAAAAAAATCACATCTCCGGAAATTCATACAAAACATTCTTCGGCAATATTGTGACCGACAGGGCGCTTTGTGAAAGGATCGGCGGAGGATTCGACATAATTACCGCAAATATAGTTGCAGACGTGCTTATAGCAATGTCTCCGATCTTTGAGAATTTCATAAAAAAAGGCAGTATTCTGATAGTTTCCGGCATAATAACCGAGCGCTGCGATGAAGTCATAGAAGCTATAAAGGAGCACGGCTTCACTCACACCGAAACAAGAGAAAAAGACGGCTGGGCTGCCGCTTCATTCATATTCTGAAAAAAGGAGCATAAAATGGAAATAATTTATTCTTCCGAAAATAAAATATTCTGTTTCAATGATGAAAATAACTCGATCAAGGAAATACCATGCGGAAAAATAATAAAATACCGCGATACCGTCCGCAGCATACGTCAGCGCAAGGAATGGAAAACTTCCGGCAGCGGCGCCGAATTTATGGGAATGAGATCGGCGGATAATATTGATCCCGATCTTCTGCCTGTAAAGATAACCGGACTTGGCATATGCAATGGTGAAATAGTCTATGCGGTAAATCTCGAAGAAGTAGGAAGCGTTTATCGCCGCAGCTTTGATCTGTCGGACGATTCCGAGGGCCTGATACGCGCTTCAAATGATTTTGTTTTCGGGGCATTTGATATAAAAGACGGCAGGCTTGCGCTTAGCATGGGAGCGAACGCTTCGTTTCTGCATATAGCGGTAATGGATATGCAGGGACGTTTTGATGAATATACCGACGGCGACACTATTGAAGAAAATCCATGCTGGTCATATACACGGAACGGCATATATTTTTCAACGGCAGGATATGCAAGGGATCAATATGGCAGCACGGCGGCAATAGGACCCCGCTCGATAGCTTTTCTTGATCTTGGCTCCAAAACCATTGCCGACATCGTTTATGACGAAAAATACGATTTTCTGCACCCGCGGGAGGACAAGCAGGGAAATCTTTATTACATACGTCAGCCCTATGGCGGCGAAAAGCCGAAAAGCGGCATAACATTCAAGGATATAATAATGTTCCCGTACAGATTGATAAAAGGGCTTTTCGGATTTCTGAATATCTTTACAACGCTTTACGGCGGGGAATCCTTAAAAGGCGGCGGAGACGCAAACAGTCTCGGCGATCAGATAAGGTCAAAGAACCGTTCAAAAAGGGATATTATCATCGAAGGAAATATCATCAATGCCGAAAAGCTGAATAAAATAGAAAAGGCTTCAGAGGATAATGAATCGGGAATAATGCCGCTCAGCAGAGTTCTTATAAAACGTTCGCCGGACGGCAGCGAAAAAATAATTAAAAAAGGTATTCTTGATTTCAATATCACAGACAGCGGAGAAATTATTTTTTCAAACGGCAGATATATTTCAAAAACAGACGATGACGGCAATGAAACACGCATAACAAAAGCAGTTCTTGCGGTAAATATCTCTATCAAATAAAAAAGAAAGGCAGATAAAAATTGGCTGGTAAAAAATCAAAAGGCTACGATAATGAAAGCATTACAAAATTAAAGGGCGCAGACAGAGTGAGAAAACGCCCTGCGGTAATTTTCGGTTCGGACGGCATAGAAGGCTGTGAACATTCGATATTTGAAATTATTTCAAACTCGATAGATGAAGCCCGCGACGGTCACGGAAATAAAATTATTATTTCATATTATCAGGATAATTCCATTGAAGTTGAAGACTTCGGACGTGGCTGCCCGGTGGATTTCAACGCTTCGGAAAACTGCTACAACTGGGAGCTGGTTTACTGTGAGCTTTACGCAGGCGGAAAATATGAAAACAACGGAAGCGGAGATTATGAATATTCCCTCGGTCTGAACGGTCTGGGCGCCTGCGCTACGCAGTATTCTTCCGAATACACCGACGTTGAAGTTTACCGCGACGGTTTCAGATACGAGCTTCATTTTGAAAAAGGCGAAAATGTAGGCGGTCTGAAAAAAGAACCTACAAAAAGAAAGCAGACCGGCACACGCACTAAATGGCGTCCCGATCTTGAAGTTTTTACGGACATAAATGTCAGCAGAGAATATTTTGAAGAAACGCTGAAAAAACAGGCGGTAGTAAATCCGGGGATATCATTTGTTTTCAGGTATGAGAACGAGGACGGAAAAATAGAAGAAAATACTTTTCTTTACGAAAACGGCATATCCGATTACATGAATGAAATAATTGAAAATAATTATATCACTCCCCCTCAGTTCTGGCAATGTGAACGCAAAGGCCGCGACCGCGACGACAAGCCGGAATATAAAGTAAAGCTCTCATTCTGCGTTGCATTTTCAAATAAAGTTGCACAGATAGAATATTATCACAATTCCAGCTTTCTTGAACACGGAGGCGTTCCGGACAAGGCTGTGCAGAACGCTTTTGTTTCACAGATAGACGCATATCTTAAAAATAACAACAAATATCAGAAAAACGAAAGCAAGATAAAATTTGTTGACGTTCAGGACTGCCTTGTGCTTATTTCTTCGTCATTCTCAACGCTTACTTCATATGAAAATCAGACGAAAAAAGCAATTACAAATAAATTTATTTATGAAGCAATGGTCGATTTTCTCAAGCATCAGCTTGAAGTTTATTTTATTGAAAATCCGGACGACGCACTGAAGATCGCCGAACAGGTGATCCTTAACAAGCGCAGCCGCGAAAGTGCCGAAAAGACAAAACAGAACCTTAAAAAGAAACTTGCCGGAAATATAGACCTTTCAAATATGGTGCAGAAATTTGTTGACTGCCGCACAAAGGATCTTTCGCGCAGAGAAATTTTTATCGTGGAGGGAGACTCCGCTCTCGGCGCCTGCAAAACTGCCCGTGACGCAGAATTTCAGGCTATTATCCCTGTCCGCGGAAAAATTCTCAATTGTCTTAAAGCAGACGATAATAAAATTTTCAAAAGCGATATAATCACGGATCTTATAAAAGTTCTCGGCTGCGGAGTTGAAATGCGTTCAAAGGCAAATAAGGAGCTTTCAACATTCAATATAGATAATTTAAAATGGAATAAAATAATCATTGCGACCGACGCTGATGTTGACGGCTTCCAGATAAGAACGCTGATACTTACCATGCTGTACCGTCTCACTCCCACGCTTATCGAAGAAGGATATGTTTATATTGCGGAAACTCCCCTGTTTGAAATAAACACAAAAGACAGGACATATTTTGCGTACAACGAAAAAGAAAAAGACGAGATACTGAAAATGATCGGCGATCAGAAATATAAAATAGACCGTTCAAAAGGTCTTGGTGAAAACGATCCGGAAATGATGTCGCTCACTACAATGAATCCTGCTACAAGGCGGCTCATAAAGGTAACTCCCACAAATATGGAAGCAACGGCAAATATGTTTGATCTGCTTCTGGGAGACAATTTGCAGGGACGTAAAGATTTTATTGCGGAATACGGCAATCAGTATCTTGAACTTGCAGATATTTCTTAAATAAAAAACTGTGAGGAATTATTATGGAGATAATAAAATATCCCGATGATGAAAATTTCAATGCCGCAGTAAATGCGGACGAACCGCTTCTTGTCCTTATTTCGCACGACGGAGAAAGAATTATTGCTTCACAAATTGACGAAGCCGTTGAACATCATATCCTGCTTAAAAAAGCCGGTTTTCCGGACACGGATATAGATAAATATTTCCGTCTTGTTGTAAATAAAGACGGCGCGGATTGGACATTTGTATGCCCCGAAAATTATAACTCTATCACACGAAAAGATAAAAAAATCGAAGAATTTTTTAAAGACGGAATGAGGATAATACCTCCGGCTTTAAAAGAATTGGGATATGATGTTCCCATAGAGATACCCAAACGTTACAAAAATTGCATTCGACATTTTAATATAATGAATAATTAATTGGAGTGAAAAAAATTGCCGAGAAAAAGTAAAAAGAATGAAGTCAAAAATACCGCTCCCGTTTCAAATGCATATATTGCCGGAAGCGGAATTATTGCGGAAGAGCAGATAACCGACACTCTGGAAAAAAATTATATGCCCTATGCAATGAGCGTTATAGTTTCCCGTGCGCTGCCGGAGATCGACGGCTTCAAACCGTCGCACAGAAAGCTGCTTTATACAATGTACAAAATGGGGCTTCTTACCGGTCCTAAAACAAAATCCGCAAATATCGTAGGTCAGACCATGAAATTAAATCCCCACGGCGACGCTGCGATCTACGAAACAATGGTGCGGCTTGCTCGTGGAAATGAAGCTCTCCTGCACCCTTACATTGACAGCAAGGGAAATTTCGGAAAGGCATATTCCCGCGACATGGCATACGCTGCTTCACGTTACACCGAAGCAAAGCTCGATCCGATATGCAACGAGCTTTTCCGCGATATCGACAAGGATACTGTCGATTTTGTTCCCAATTACGATAATGAAACGGTTGAACCGACGCTGCTGCCGGCGGCATTTCCGTCCGTTCTGGTAAATTCAAATGTGGGTATCGCCGTTTCAATGGCAAGCGCAGTATGCTCGTTCAACTTAGAGGAAATATGCGAAACCACAATTGCGCTTATACGCGATCCGGAGCATAATATACTTTCAACGCTGAAAGGTCCTGATTTTGCCGGCGGAGGGTTCATGCTGTATGACGAGGACGAGCTCGATAAAATTTACCGCACCGGACGCGGCACGATAAAAGTGCGTTCAAGATATAATTACGACAAGGAATCCAACTGCATTGAGATCACGCAGATACCTCCCACAACTACCATTGAAGCGATAATGGACAAGATAATAGAGCTGGTAAAGGGCGGAAAGATAAGAGAAATTTCCTACATCAGGGACGAGACCGATATTCACGGATTAAAACTTGCGATAGACATAAAGCGCGGTGTAGATCCGGACAAATTAATGAAAAAATTATTCCGCATGACGCCGCTCCAGGACAATTATTCCTGCAATTTCAATATTCTTATCGGCGGCACTCCTAAAGTAATGGGAGTTTATGAAATACTTGATGAATGGATAGCTTTCAGACGCGAATGTATAAAGCGCAGGACTTATTTTGAACTTACAAAGAAAAAAGAACGTCTCCACCTTTTAAAAGGTTTGCAGAAAATTCTTCTTGACATTGACAAGGCAATAAAGATAGTCCGTGAGACAGAGGAAGAAGCCGAGGTAGTTCCAAACCTGATGATAGGCTTCGGGATAGACGAAACTCAGGCGGAATATGTTGCTGAAATAAAGCTCCGTCATCTCAACAAGGAATATATCCTTAAACGCACCGCAGACATAAAAGAGCTTGAAAAGGACATTGCGGAAATGGAAGGTATCCTTGCAAGCGACAAAAAAATAAAAGGAATTATAATAAACGAACTGAAAGAAATTTCCGATAAATACAAACAGCCCCGCCGCACTATGTTCTATTATTCCGGCGATGAGGAAGAGGAAGATGTGGAGGAAGATATCCCCGATTACACCGTAAACCTGTTCATGACAAACAGCGGATATTTCAAGAAGATCACGCCCCAGTCCCTGCGCATGGCTTCGGAACAGAAGCTCAAGGACGGCGATATCATGGTTTTTGCCGAAGAAGCAAGCAACAAGACCGAGCTGCTTTTCTTTACGGATAAATGTCAGGTATATAAATCAAAGGCAAGTGAATTTAAGGACACCAAAGCCTCTGAACTGGGCGATTTTGTTCCGGTAAAACTGGGCTTTGAAGAATACGAAAATTTCTCTGCGCTAATATCTACAAATGATTACAGCGGATATCTGATAATGATATTTGAAAACGGCAAAGCTGCAAAAGTCCCCCTGAGCGCTTACGAAACAAAGACCAACCGCAAAAAACTTACCGGAGCTTATTCCTCAAAATCAAAGCTGGTAAAAATGTTTGCGGTGCAGGAAAATACCGATATACTTCTGCGCTCGTCAAACGGCAGGGCTATGGTATTCAACACCGGCATGATACTTCCCAAAGCCGCAAGAGATACCATAGGCGTTCAGGTAATGACACTTAAAGCCAAGGCAGTTATCGACAACGCATATATCGTCACCGAAGAAATGTCGGAAAACGTCAAAAAATACATCGCTAAAAATATTCCCGCAGCGGGAAATCTTGCAAAGGATCTTATTGATCCGGATCAGATGAAGCTGGAATAATTTTTAAGGGGGATATTTATGGTATCAAATGATCGTTCGTGTCTTTCGTTCATTACCGGAACGGTACTGTTACTTTTAGGAACGGCGTCGGCAATTAAATTTATAATTGATTTATTTATGTAAAAAAAACATTCCGGAAATTTGATTTTTCCGGAATGTTTTATTTTATAATTCCGCCATGCCATAGCGTTCCGCAATGAATTTATAATATTTATACGGTACGAAATATCCCTGTGCATGCTGACACACGGGACACTGTTTCGGAACGTTTTTTCCCTTTTGTATATGACCGCAGTTAAGGCATATCCATTCGGTATTTTCATCGCCCTCGTACATTCTGCTTTTTTCGATAAGCTCGGCAAAGCAACCGAAACGGTCGCCGTGAGTTTTTTCGATCTCCGCAATTTTTTCAAAAGAAAAAGCGATATCATTAAAGCCTTCTTCCTTTGCAATGCGGGCAAATTCCGGATAGACCTTTTCATATTCTTCATATTCGTTATTCTGAGCGCTTCGGAGAAGCTCCTCGATCCTGTCGTAATTATCAATTGGGTAATCGGCACTGTCAATTGTAATTTTTTTGCCGTTTTCCTGTTTTAAATGGTTGTAGAAAATTTCGGCGTGCTCTTTTTCCTGATTTGCGGTAAAAGTAAAAATATTGTACAGGAACCATAGATTCATTTTCTTTGCCTTACCTGCTGCAAAGGTATAACGGTTCCTTGCCTGACTTTCGCCTGCAAATGCGCGCATAAGATTTACTTTAGTTTTGCTTTCCGAAAAATTTACGGACATAATATCAGCTCCTTTACGATATTATGTCCGTTTTTAAGTGCTTTATCCATATTTAATTTTATTTCCGGACAAATTATAATTAAGTGTTTAGAGTTGAGAGTTAAGAGTTGAGATATTAAAAGTTCAGCTCAAAACGTACCCGCCCCCTTGAGGGGGCTACAAGTTCAAACGGCTTACTATTTAAACTTAATTAGGGGGTGACATTGCCCGCGGGGGCTTCCCCGCTAAATTATCATTTAGTGTTGAAATGTTAAAGATTTAACGCCAAACATATTTTAAAAGGGTATTGACAATTTTTCAATTATTTGTTATAATAAAGCATAATATTTTATCGCTTTAAAACTAACAAGATTTTTTGCGCTAAAGCAAAGAAAGGAGAAATATATCATATGATATATGCAATTCTTATCATTTACCTGCTGCTCATGCTGGGCATAGGCATTTACTGCCGGAGGAAAACCGCTTCGGTATCGGATTTCGTCCTCGGAGGAAGAAGCCTCGGAGGCTGGTTCACTGCATTTGCTTACGGAACTTCCTACTTCTCGGCGGTCGTTTTCATAGGATATGCCGGACAGTTCGGCTGGAGCTACGGCGTAGCCGCCGCATGGATAGGCATAGGCAACGCTTTTATAGGTTCTACACTGGCATGGCTCATTCTCGGAAAGCGCACAAGGATAATGACCAAACAGTTAGGTGCTTCCACAATGCCGGAATTTTTTGAAAAAAGATATAATTCCAGAAGTCTGAAAATTGTTTCGGCGGTCATAGTTTTTCTGTTCCTTATACCGTATACCGCGTCGGTCTATAACGGACTTTCAAGGCTTTTCGGAATGGCGTTCAATATCCCCTATTCCGCCTGCCTTATAGGAATGGCTGTACTTACGGCGGCATATGTTATCCTCGGAGGATACAAGGCTACGGCTATAAACGACTTTGTTCAGGGCATAATCATGCTGATAGGAATTGCCGCAGTCGTTATAAGCGTTATAAACGGCAAGGGCGGCTGGAGCGCAGCGCTCAACGGTCTGGGAGAGATCACGGACACCGGTATACCTGCCGGAACTATGAATACTCTTTTCGGTCCGGATCCGATAAACCTTTTCGGAGTTATAATCCTCACCTCTCTCGGAACATGGGGACTTCCTCAGATGGTACAGAAATTCTACGCAATAAAGGATAACAAAGCCATTACAAGAGGAACTATAATCTCCACGATATTTGCTCTTATCGTTGCAGGCGGTTCGTACCTTATGGGAGGCTTCGGACGTCTTTACGGCGCTGCCGATCAGGTTACAGCAGATGCTACAGGCCGTGCTCTTATCCCTACTAACCCTAACGGAAAACTTGCTTATGATGCTATCGTTCCGGTAATGCTGCAATCCGCACTTCCGGATATACTTATTGGGATAGTTGTTGTTCTGGTTCTTTCCGCGTCAATGTCTACCCTTTCTTCACTGGTGCTTACTTCAAGTTCAACGCTTACGATAGACCTTATCAAGCCGTTCAGCAAAAAAGGAATGGACGAAAAGAAGCAGGTGCTTATAATGCGTGTGCTTATCGCAGCATTCCTGATACTTTCGGTAGTTATCGCACTGAACCCCAACGCTTATATAACAACGCTGATGTCCATTTCATGGGGCGCTCTGGCGGGAGCATTCCTTGCGCCGTTCATGTACGGACTTTTCTCCAGAAAGGTCACTAATGCGGCTGTATGGTCGAGCATAATCTTCGGCGTTGGATTTACCGTTATCCATATGTTTATATTCAGCCTCGGATTTTTCCCCGAAGCAACAAAGGCAGCAGCTTCACTGAAACTGAACATGGCGTCTCCTATCAACGCCGGAGCAATAGCCATGATAGCAGGACTTATCATAGTTCCGTTGGTAAGCGCATTTACAAAGGTAAAAGAGCCTGAACTTGCTGAAAAGATCGTTTCCGATTGTGAAAATCAGCTCAAAAGCGAGGAATAATATGTAAATTTATTGAAATATCTGCCGTGTCCTTAATGGATACGGCATTTATTTTTGCCTGTTATATTGACATTTCCCGTTTTTTATGCTAAAGTATTAATATGTTATCGGAATGTTTTCCGTATTGCAAAGAAAGGAAAATACTTATGAAAAAGCAAAAATTATCAGTGCTCGCGGTGTTGTTCGCCTTTCTGGCGACGGCGGTGCTGCCGCTGAATGTCATGGCAGATCAGGAGCGCTCCACTTTTACAGTAGGATTTGACGCAGAATTTCCTCCCTACGGATATCAGGATACGGAGACCGGCGAATATATAGGCTTTGATCTTTCCCTTGCCGAGGAGGTTTGCAGCCGCCGCGGCTGGACGCTCGTAAAACAGCCTATCGACTGGGATTCCAAGGATATGGAGCTCAAGACCGGAGCTATCGACTGTATCTGGAACGGCTTTACAATGAACGGCAGAGAAACGGATTACACATGGAGCACTCCATATGTTGACAACTCTCAGGTCGCGATAGTAAGATCGGATTCCGGCATAACCGAACTGAGCCAGCTTGCCGGCAAGATAGTTGCCGTTCAGTCTGACAGTTCCGCCCTTGCGGCGTTTACAGGAGCCGACGCTACGGAAGAAAACAAGGCTCTTGCGGAAAGTTTTGCCGACTTGCAGCAGGTAGGCGACTATAACACTGCGTTCCTTAATCTTCAAAGCGGCGCGGTAGACGCTGTCTGCATGGATATCGGCGTGGCAAATTACGAAATGGAAGCCCGCGGCGGCGGATTTACAATGCTTGACGAGAGGATATCCTCCGAAGAATACGGTATCGGCTTCCTGCTGGGAAATACCGAGCTGCGCGATCAGGTTCAGGAAACTCTTCTTGAAATGCTTGCTGACGGTACATTTGACCGTATTGCCGAAGAATGGGGACTGAGCGACAGCGTTTGTCTCAGCGCGGAAGATCAGCTTTCCGATGAAGCTGCTGCTTATGAAAAGGCTTCATTATGGGACAAACTTGCCAACGTATGCGGACAGCTTTTAAAAGGCGTAGGAGCGTCTCTGGCAATATTCCTGCTGACGCTGCTTTTCTCGCTTCCTCTTGGACTTCTTATCGCATTCGGAAGAATGTCAAAATTCAAGCCGCTCAGCTGGCTTGTAAAGCTGTACATATCTATCGTCCGCGGAACGCCGCTTATGCTGCAGCTGCTGGTAGTTTTCTTCGGACCGTACTTCCTGTTCGGAGTAAGCACGTCCGGAAATTACCGCTTCTATGCGGTAATAATCGGCTTCTCGCTGAACTATGCTGCATACTTTGCGGAAATATACCGTTCAGGCATACAGGCTGTTCCGGTAGGTCAGCACGAAGCCTGTGAGATACTCGGCTACAGCAGACCTCAGAAATTCTTCAAGATAGTTTTCCCGCAGATGCTGAAGAACATAATCCCGTCCATTACCAATGAAGTTATCACGCTTGTAAAGGATACTTCCCTTGCGTTTGCAATATCCTATACCGAAATGTTCACACTGGCAAAACAGGTGGCAGCTGCGGAGGCAACTATTATGCCGCTGTTCATTGCAGGCGTATTCTACTATGTATTCAACTTTATCGTAGCAATGATAATGGATAAGCTCGAAAAGAAAATGAATTATTTCAGATAATAAATAAGGTGGTAAAAAATATGAATTTACTTGAAATAAAAAATCTGAAAAAGAGCTTCGGCGATCTGGAAGTTCTTAAAGATATTTCCATGTCGGTGAACGAAGGCGAAGTAGTTTCTATTCTCGGACCGTCAGGCTCCGGAAAATCAACTTTCCTGCGGTGTATTTCCATGCTTGAAACTATCGGCGGCGGAAGCATGACATACTGCGGACAGACCGCAGTTTCCGAAAAGGACGGCAAGCCGGTCTACGTTTCAAAAGCGGAACTGAATGAAATAAAACACAGCTTCGGACTGGTTTTTCAGAATTTCAACCTGTTCCCGCATTACACCGTTCTGAAAAATATTACCGACGCGCCGATACACGTTCTTAAAAGAAATAAGGACGAAGTAATGAAAGAAGCGGAAGTCCTGCTGAAAAAAATGGGACTTTCGGACAAGGGAGATTTTTATCCGTATCAGCTTTCGGGCGGTCAGCAGCAGCGTGTTGCGATCGCGCGGGCTCTGGCAATGAAGCCGAAAATGATATTCTTTGACGAACCCACTTCCGCCCTTGACCCGGAGCTTACGGCGGAAATTCTCAAGGTCCTTAAAGAACTTGCGGCGGAAAAAATGACAATGGTCATAGTTACCCACGAAATTGATTTTGCAAGAAGCGTTTCAAGCCATGTTGTTTTCATGGACGGCGGAATGATAATCGAACAGGGCAAACCCAAGGACGTTATAGACAATCCGTCAAACGAACGCACAAAAGCATTCCTTAAAAAACTTGAACAGTAAACATTATCCCACAGTCACAGCGGCTGTGGGATATCATTTCGCAGGAATTATGACGGATAAGGAAAATGTTATGGACATTCCCATATAAATATGTTATAATTTTTATAGAATTTCCGAAAAGAAGTGATAAAATTGAACGAAATAAATATTGCCGAACAAGCCGAAAAAAGCATACGGAAAAAATTTCACCGCGTACTATGGAGCAGATTTGCAAAAGCTATCGTAACATACGAACTTATTCAGCCGGGGGATAAAATTGCCGTATGTATTTCCGGCGGAAAAGATTCCATGCTTATGGCAAAACTTTTTCAGGAACTTAAAATGCACGATAAATTTCCATTTGAGCTTGTTTTTCTGGTAATGGACCCCGGTTATGCGGAAGAAAACCGCCGTCTTATAGAAGAAAATGCGGCGGCGCTGTCCGTTCCGATAACGATATTCGGATCGGATATTTTTGAATCGGTCACACACGTTCAGAAAAATCCGTGCTATCTTTGCGCAAGAATGAGGCGCGGATATCTTTACAGCAAAGCAAAAGAACTGGGCTGCAACAAAATTGCCCTCGGACATCATTTTGACGATGTTATCGAGACCATTCTTATGGGAATGCTATACGGCGGTCAGGTGCAGACTATGATGCCCAAGCTGCACAGCACGAATTTTGAAGGAATGGAGCTTATCCGTCCGATGTATTTTATCCGTGAGGACGATATAAAACATTGGCGTGATTACAACGGTCTGCATTTTTTAAGATGCGCCTGCAAATTTACAGAAGCCTGTGAAATTTCGCCGGAGGAAGAACTTTCAAAACGTCTCGAAGTTAAAAAACTTATTGCCGAGATGAAAAAAACAAACCCGCAGGTGGAAAAAAATATTTTCCGCAGCGTTGAAAATGTAAATCTCAGAACAATAATTTCTTATAAAAACGATATGGGCATACATCATTTTCTCGATGATTATAAAAGGTAAAAAAATAATTACAAATATTACAAAGCACACTTATCATCGTAACCAAATTGAAACCAAATTTTAATTGATTATTCCCGCATTTGATGATATAATTTGTTTAAACCGAATAAATCATTTTCCGGGGTGATAATTATGGGAAAAGAGCGTAAATTGTTCTGTCAGAGGGGAAAAATATGCTATAAGATCTCGCTTGCAAAAGAATATCTTTTAAGAGATATTTCCGACATGATAAAAAAAATAAAAGGCGAAAAATTTGCGGATAAGATCATCGGCGAAAAACTTCCGTTCACTGTCAAAGGACATTTTTCAATGATCGAACGCAAACTCAACGGCGTGGATATGCAGCTTCAGAAAAATAAAACCACAAATCTTAAAATTGCTGCAAAAAATATAAACGGTCTGGTAATTCGCCCCGGAGAAACATTTTCATTCTGGAAAAGGGTCGGAAAACCGACTGCAAAAAAAGGTTATCTCGAAGGTCTTACAATTTCAGGCTCGCAGCTTGGAAAAGGTATCGGCGGCGGATTGTGCCAGCTTGCAAATCTTATCCATTGGCTGGTGTTAAACAGTCCGCTTGAAGTTACCGAGATACATCATCATTCCGACGCGCTTTTCCCGGACGAACGCCGCAGAGTTCCTTTCGGAACGGGAACATCGGTATTCTATAAAAATGTAGATTACCGTTTTAAAAATAATTCCGACAGGAACGTACAGCTTCTGATATGGATAAATGACGGCGTCCTTTACGGAGAATTAAAAGCGGAAAGACCTTTCCCCTGCCGATACAGGATAACCGAAGAAGATCATAAATTCATATGCGAAAACGGAGAATATTTCAGATGCAGTAAAATTTACAGGGAAACGATATCAAAAAACAGCGGTGAAACAATTAAAAAAGAATTGCTCCTGAATAATCATTCAAAAGTAATGTATGACTATTCGCTTATACCGGAAAATGAAATCGAAAGCGTGTGAATTTTAATGGATATCACCGGAAAAATACTTCTGAACGCAGAAAAATTCCCGGACAGAACAGCTTATATATACGGCGGTGAAAAGATCAGCTACGGAGAATTATCCTGCCGCGCAAAAGCTCTTGCCGGCAGGATCGGTAACGGTCCGCCGGCAATAATTTACGGGCATAGATCACCCGTAATGATAATAGGCATACTTTCCTGCCTTATATGCGGAAGAGAATATATACCGTGCGATATTTCCATTCCTGCGGAACGTCTGCGGTCTATGATAACGCAAAGCGGAGCGGACACGGCAATATGCGAATGCGATCCCGGCATAAGCGGGATAAATAAAATTTTTTCGGGCGAAATTTATTCTCTTCCGGAATGTAAAAATAATTTTCCTGCCGGTGATAAAGGATATATTATTTTTACGTCAGGAAGCACCGGTTCTCCGAAAGGAATAAGGATACCGAGAGAAAGTCTTGAAAATTTTATCGGATACGGAATGAAGATATATCCCGACGATGCGGAAATTTTCGGAGGACACGCTTTATTTTCGTTTGATCTTTCCGTAGCGGATATATTTATTCCTCTTGTGTCTGGAAAAACCTTTCACGCGTTTGACGATATCCCGGAAAAGGATATAAATGTTCTTACCTGCACGCCCACATATTTAAGAATGTGTTTATTGTCAGGAAAATTCAGTCCGGAAAATTATCCCGGATTGAAAACCGTTCTTTGCTGCGGAGAAACGCTTCCGCCGCGCACCGCAAAGCTGCTTTTAGAAAGATTTGAAAATATCCGTCTTATAAATGCTTACGGTCCGTCGGAATGCTGCTGCTTTGTATGCGCAAAAGATATTTCCTTATCGGAATGTGATGACAGACTTCCCATAGGAACAAAAAATTTTACGGCAGGAAATGTGGATATCCGTGACGGTGAAATTTTTATCAGCGGAAAAAGCGCTGCCGGCAGTTATATAAACGATACCGGAGGATTCCGAGACGGAGGATTTTTTACCGGAGATCTTGGCAAAATAAAAAACGGTCTTATATTTTTTGACGGCAGAAAAGGATCGGGAATGATAAAATATTCCGGATATCGTATAGAGACCGAAGAAATAGAATCCGTACTGTCCGAAGCCGACGGGATAAAAGACTGTTTTGTCTCCGCAGTCAGGGACAGCGGCGGTGAGGTATTATTTTTAAAGGCTCAGGTAAATTCGGAAAAAGAAATAAATGTTCCCGAAATAAAAAAATTTCTTTCCGCGCGTCTCCCGCGCTACATGATACCCAAAATAATAGAAAAAGCCGGATGTATATCACATTCGGCAAATTATAAAAAGGAAAAATGACCATGTACATTACAGATGAAAAAATAATGGAGATCATCAGAAAATTCTGCGGAGAAAATATAACGGCAGAGACCGATCTTATCGCAGAAGAAATATTGGATTCATATGCTCTTATAGGGATACTTTCCTGCCTTGAGGAACTGGGTATATCCATTGATCCGGCGGAAGAAAGCATAAGCGCTTTTTCAACTCCGGAAAAAATAATTTCCGCCGCACGAAAATATTCCCGATAAATTCATAAAAATATTTTTTTAATTTTGTCCGTAATAAGCATTAGCACCGTGTTTTCTGAGATAATGCCTGTCAAGAAGTTCCTGCTGCATACGGTGTATCTGCGGGTTTATTCCCATAGCGTGGTAATTCATAAACGCCGCTTCTTCGAGTACTACAGCGTTATGAACGGCTTCTGCGGCAGTTTTTCCCCATGTGAACGGTCCGTGGCTTTTTACCAGCACAGCCGGTATAGTCAGCGGGTCAATACCTTTGAACGCCTCGATAATTACCGTTCCCGTCTCCTTTTCGTATTCGCCCTGTATCTCAGCAGGGGTCATTGCGCGGGTGCAGGGTATCTCTCCGTAGAAGTAGTCCGCATGGGTAGTTCCAAGCGGAACTATGCCTGTTCCTGCCTGCGCAAACGAAGCTGCCCAACGGCTGTGTGTATGAACTATGCCGCCGATATTCCCGAACGCCTTGTACAATTCCAGATGTGTAGGAGTGTCGCTGGAAGGCTTGTATCTTCCCTCTGCGACCTTTCCGGTGGAAAGCTCCACAACTACCATATCGTCTGCGGTCATGCTGCCGTATTCCACGCCGGAAGGCTTTATTACCACCATTCCGCTTTCACGGTCAACGGCGGAAGCATTTCCCCAAGTAAACGTAACAAGTCCGTATTCCGGCAGAAGCAGATTTGCTTCAAGGACTTCTTTCTTTAAATTTTCCAGCATATCATTCCGCTCCTTTTAAAATTTTTTCCGCAGGAAGTCCCGTTTTGTACCGCTCCATAAATTCTGCAAAGCCCTTTGCTCCGTTTTTGTCCGGAGAAAGGGTTATTTTTTTGCTGTCTGCAAAAACATTTTCGTCAAGCCAGTCCGCAAGGGATTTTTCTTCACCGTCGGTCATATAAGCAGCCAGCAGCGCTATTCCCCATGCTCCGCCCTCACCGGCAGTTTCCATGACCGAAACATCAGTGCCGAGAGCGTCCGCAAGTACCTGCTGAGCGGCATTCCTTACCTTGAAAAGTCCGCCGTGAGCCGTTATATTTTTCAGGGAGATCTTTTCTTTTTCAAGAAGAATATCCATGCCCGTTTTTAACGCCGCAACTGTCGAATAAAGCTGCGCACGGAAAAAGTTCGCAAGGCTCGGTTCGCTGTCAGGCGTTCTGAAATACATCGGTCTGCCCTCGTCAACGCCTGCAACCGGTTCGCCGGAAAGAAAATTATAAACGGTAAGTCCTCCGCAGCCGGGATCGCCTTTCATGGCTTTTGTGTAAAGAAGCTCATAAAGCTCCGGCTTGTCGGCAGGGTGTCCCGAAAGCTCCGCAAATTCTCCGAACATTTTTACCCATACGTCTATTTCGGAACAGCAGTTATTGCAGTGTACCATAGCCACTGGCGCTCCGTCCGGAGTGGTGACAACGTCTATTTCCGGATAAACGCCCTCAAGCGGTCTTTCAAGGACGGGCATTGCAAATACCGACGTTCCCGCCGAAACATTTCCCGTTCCCGGACGGACGGAATTTGTCGCTGCCATTCCCGTTCCCGCGTCGCCCTCCGGAGGGCAAAGCGGTATGCCTGATCTCAATTTACCGCTTTCATCGAGAAATTCCGCGCCGCTTCCGGTGAGAAAAGAGCCTTTTTCCCCCGCATCGGCAACAGCAGGAAGAACTTCGCGCAGCGGACGGTCAAAGCCGTGTCTGCGGAACAGTTCTTCGGTCTTTTCAAGCATTTTTTCGTCGTAATCCTTGCCGCTCACCGGAAAGATACCCGAAGCCTCGCCTATCCCTACAACACGCTTTCCCGTAAGGATATAGTGGACATATCCTGCCAGAGTTGAAATGTATGCTATCTCATGAACGTGCTGTTCTCCGTTCAGAATCGCCTGATAAAGATGAGCAATGCTCCACCTTTGGGGAATGTTGAAGCCCAGCAGCGAAGTGAGTTCGGAAGCGGCTTGTTCCGTGGTCGTACATCTCCATGTCCTGAACGGTACAAGCAATCTGCCGTCCTTATCAAAAGCCATATATCCGTGCATCATTGCGGAAATGCCCATAGCTTTTACGGACGTAAGCTCCGTTCCGTATTTTTCTTTCACATCGGCCGCAAGGCTTGAAAAACAGCTTTTCAGCCCGCCGTGGATATCGTCGAGAGAATATGTCCAGAAGCCGTTTTCAAAACGGTTTTCCCAGTCTGCGGCGCCGCTTGCTATGGGAGCGTAATTATCGTCCGTAAGAACGGCTTTTATTCTTGTGGAACCAAGCTCTATCCCAAGGAAAGTCTGACCGTTTTCGATTTTTTCCTTTAAATTCATCATATACACCTCATATGGAAGATAGTTACCAGAAATGCTTTTCATGAGGACAGTGCATATTCAGCTTAGCTGCTCTAAGTTCTACAAAGCAGCCGCATTTTCCGCACGTTCCCTCACCGAGCGATCCGCATTTTCCGCATATATCAAGACGGCGGCGATATTCCGCTTCATCGGTCCTGTTTTCGGACGGAATAAGGGAAATAAGCTCTGTTATTTCCCTGTATATCCCCTGCGGGTCAATATTTTCAAAAAAGCATTTTTTGCAGAACGGACGGCTCATTCCAGAATTACCGAAACTACCGAGCAAGGCGGTACAACTGCTGACATATACCGTCCGTTGAGAGAAACTGAAAATTCCTTAGGAACGACCTTATCCGGCGTTTCAAAATCATTGAGATCGCAGCAGTTTCCGGTGAGTATCCTTGCCGACGCTTTCTTTGCGTCAAAGCCTGTTATATCAAAGGTTATTTCAGCATCTTCCTCAAGCGAACAGTTCGCAAATGTGACCGTCAGTTTACCGTCCTTTATTGAAGCGGAGCTTGTTATCATCGGGATCTTTATATTTCCGCCGGCTTCCGTATTTTCCACAAAGCAGTAGACCGATTCGCCGCCCTGATGTGAGCTGAACAGATCGAAAACATGATATGTAGGAGTAAGCGTGATCTTTTCGCCCTCAGTAAGCACAAGGGACTGAAGAACGTTTACCGCCTGAGCCAGATTTGCCATTACCACTCTGTCGGAATGAACGTTGAACAGGTTCAGGTTGCAAGCCGCAACAATGGCGTCACGCATGGTATTCTGCTGATAAAGAAATCCCGGATTAGTGCCTTCTTCCACATCGCACCATACTCCCCATTCGTCAACTATAAGACCTATATCCCTGTTGGGATCGTAAGCGTCCATTATGTGCGAATGTCTTTTCAGGAGTTCTTCCATCTGCAATGTTCCCGAAATGGTGGAATAGTATTCCTCGTTTGAAAATGAACGTCCGCTGCCTTTCTTGTTCCAGTTTCCGGTCGGTACAGTGTAATAGTGAAGTGATATTCCGCGGGCGTTGTCTTTATTCAGACGCTTCATTATAGTCTCCGTCCAGTTATAGTCGGCGGCGTTAGGACCGCAGGCTATCTTGAAAAGGTGATTTCCGCTGTGGTCGCGGCAGAAAGTCTGATAGCGGATATATTCGTCGATATAATATTCGGGGCGCATATTTCCTCCGCAGCCCCAGTTCTCGTTTCCTATCCCGAGATATTTCAGCTTCCACGGCTTTTCCCTGCCGTTTTTGCGGCGAAGTTCAGGCATGGGAGAAGTATCGTCAAGAGTTATGTATTCTATCCATTCGGAAAGTTCCTGAATAGTGCCGCTTCCGAGATTTCCGGCAAGGTACGGCTCACAGCCTACCTGCTCGCACAAGTCAAAAAATTCATGCGTTCCGAATGAATTATCCTCCGTAACTCCTCCCCAGTGAACGTTATGCTCTTTTTTCCTGAGTTTTTTGTCGCCTACGGCGTCTATCCAGTGATATGTGTCCGCAAAGCAGCCGCCCGGCCAGCGGAGAACAGGCATTTTTATCTTTCTGAACGCTTCGGTGATATCCGTCCTGATACCTCTTACGTTCGGGATAGACGAATTTTCGCCGACATATATGCCGTCATAGATACATCTTCCCAAATGCTCGGAAAAATGTCCGTATATTTCCGGAGCAATCGTAGATCTTACGTCCTTTGCATTAATGTAAGCTGAAATTTTTTTCATGATTTTTCTCCTTTGCAATTTATTTTAAATTATTTTTTGCTGAATTTTCTGACCAGAAGCACAGCCGCAGTCACAAAAGCAGCAACGGCAGCCGCCGAAATTGCCGTAAATAACGGAGATATCTTTTTCTCCTCACGTTTAAGAACAAATTCCGTCACCGAAAGGGGCGGGAGGCTGTATTCAAAATTATTTCCGGATATCTCCGCGATATCTTCCAGACGTTTTATTTCCGCACTGTCTCCGCTTAAAGAATATACCTCCGCGGAAGTAAAGCCTATCTCACTGTCAACAGAAATTTTCGCAGGTGTTTCATCATGCAGCGAACGGTTTGTAACGATCATTCTTACAGTGTCCGGTTCTCCCTCGTTCACGGCAGGATAGACAGAGATATCCTCATTCCCCGAAACGCTGCTCCCGATGAGCGTATCGCCGAGACCATTCCCCATTCCGTCGTAATTTGTGAACATATTTATTGCCGAAAGCTGGTAGGCGTTCTGATCAAATGACCATATCGACGCAAAATAAACGCCGTGTTCAGCAAATATACCCAATGTGTCCGCTTCTGCAACACCGCCGGAGATATGATCTCCTCCGCCGAAATTGTATTCCGTAAATGCAAGCTTTGTACCCGGATAATATTTTTCTATCGACTGTTCGATATTCGGCAGCAGAGGGAAAAATTCCGCTCCTGCATCTGCTATCCAGCTGTTTTCCCTATAATTTTCATCGTAAAGGGAGCGGACGCTGTTCAGCCTTGCCGTTACACAACCGTCATTGTCATAGTTGGAGCAGGAACGTTCTCCGCATTCGCCTTTTGCTTCGGTGTAATAGTGCAGATCCAGAACGTCAAGTATCCTATGACCATATTCCTGTTCTGCCTTGCTCATCTCGTCAAGGTAATAATCTATAAACCAGCGGTAGCCGTTTGCATCCTTGAGTTCTCCCCAATCGGGAGCGCCCTGAAAGCTATCGTATGCCGCGTATCCATAAAGAGACGGTCCGAAAACATCGGCGTTTTCGTCCATTTCCTTTATCATTGAAGCCAGATCCTTTGATCTTGATACAAGCTCCGAGCAGGTCAGCGGAGAACGCTGAACCATGCTGTGCGTGCCGCTCCAAAGAGCAGGCTCGTTGTCAAGAGCATATGCGCTGAATCCGGTGCCGCTTTCTGAATTGCCTATCTTATTGAAAAGATAGTTCAGGTACTCGTCCATATATATGACGCCGTCTTTTTTATCCGGCTCAAGGGTGAACTCACTGCCCTTGCGGTTTTCAACTTTTACCCATTTTTCCGAAGGCGCGGCATATTCTTCCGTAACGTTTCCCCTTTTGCCGGCAGCGGCATATCCGAGCATCTGCAATGTGAGCAGGCGATACGGCACATTCCCTTTGTCGGCTTCGTCAGCCGCAGCCAGAGCTGCTCCTCCCGGAGCTTTTTTAAATTCCTCCGGAACATTCTGCACAAGATACAGGTCTGTTGAATTGTGATAGTCAGAACCTGCATTGGAATAGTTGTTTTCCCAGTTATAGGCTGAAAGCCTGTTGCCGCCGAGACGGAATGATTTTGCCGACACTGAGTTAAGGTCAACGCCGCTGTTTACCCCGTATATATACGGAGAAATTTTTCTTACGGCATTTTCCGGACATACAGTTATCTCCGCAGCCGGCTGTTCGGCTGAAACTGTCTGCGCAATTGCTGCCGCAGAAACTGCGGCTATCAGCGCCGATATTTTTTTCTTTCCTGATGCTTTCATTTTCAATACTCCTTGATACTAAATCCAAGGTAAATGCGTTTATATGATTATATCATTTATTCCGTATAATTGCAATATTTTTTTGAAAATACAAGCAAAAAAATAAGGCGGAAAACTCAATATTTCCCGTCTTGTTTTTCAGTATCCGCTGACGTCGGTCCGTTTGTAAGGAGCGCGCACATCGGTCAGTCCCATAAGATAATCAACGCTTGTGCCGTAAAATCCGGCAAGCTCCTCCATAACAGTCAATGAGGGTTCCAGCTCACCTGTTTCATATCTTGAATACGTCTGCTGAGTACAGCCGAGATGATCGGCTAAATTTCGCTGGAACAGACCGCTGTCCTCACGCATGCTCCGTATCCTCAGTTCCATATTTATTCCTCCATATCAGGACATTTTTATTTTTTCATACAGCTCCTGACAGCTTTTTTCGCCAGCTTTGACGGCGTCTGATTTGTTATCAGCGCTGCTGAAGCAGGATTTCCCTTCTTACCGAAGGTGTAAAGATATTCTTTTCTTCCGCCGGAATTTATCTCCGCGTGCTTTTTCAGGAGCAAGGCTGCCGCCGGGAGCAGACACAGGCTTGTCAGCATCTTTCCCACAGGCTTGAATATTTTATTTAACTTGAACGGCAAAAATTTATTCGGCATTTTTTATTCCTTTCCCGCTGCACGGTCAGCTGTTATATAAAGCATTTCCGATATCCTATGACGCGGCATTATACGTCAAGCTGGAAAAAGTAATCGTCCATAACATATCCGCTGCCAATGTCGGTAACGTCCTCGCCGATTATCTTAAATCCGCATTTTTTATACACGTTTATCGAATCATCATTATGCTTGTTGACCGTGAGCCATATCGCATTAAGACCGTTTTCACGGCATATTTCTTTAAGAAACTCAAATACGGCTTTTCCGTATCCTTTTCTGCGGTGTTCTTTTTTGATGTATATTTTTGAAAGGAAGAGCCGTCCGTCGCTGTCCGGACGCACCGCGGTATATCCCACATATTCCCCGCCTTTCATGACTATGAAATAGCGGTAATTTTCATTTTTGAGCTGATTTTCTATAGCGCTTTCCGACTGGAATTTATCGAGCATATAGTCTATCTGCTCCACTGAAATTATCGACGGGAACCACTCATGCCATATTTCGTCAGCCATTGCCGCAACCTTTTTCACCTGCTCGGAAGTTTTTACTTCCACTGTTTTTATTCCGGACATTTTCCTGTTCTTCCTCCTTAATTCCCCGAAAAAATCTTTCAGCAGTTCCTTACATTCTTTTTCCATTATTCCCGGAACTATTTCGGGGCGATGATCATATCCGAGCCCAAAAATATCTGCCACCGAACCTGCCGAACCGGATCTCGGGTCGGCGGCGGCAAATACCAGCTTATCCAGTCTTGAATTTATTATTGCTCCCGCGCACATCGGGCAGGGTTCAAGTGTAACATATATCGTACAGCCGCAAAGTCTCCAACCGCCAAGTGTGCGGCAGGCTTCGTCTATTGCGGCTATTTCCGCATGGCAGAGAGCGTTCCTGTCGCGTTCGCGGGAATTTCTGCCTTTTCCGGCGATAAAGCCGTCGTTCCTGACAACTACTGCGCCAACCGGAGTTTCCCCCTCCGAAGCAGCCTTGCGGGCAAGCTCAATAGCAATGCTCATATAATATTCGTCACTTTTAAAAGCCATTTTGAACCTTTCTTAAAGAAATCTGATATTCATCAGCGTAACGATAAAATCAAGCGTCATCCAGATTATTATAGGTGCGCTCGTAAAGAATGCCAGCATTTTCTTTTCATATGTCATATATCTCGAGGTTATCTTCATGCCGAAGCTTTCGCTGTGCCTGTAAAAAAACATCACCGTTGAAACAAATCCTATGATTATTGCCGCAAAAACAACGATCATGATAAAAATATCGCTGTCCCTGATATAATCAAAATAATACAGCAAATAAGAGAAGAAATTCATCGTGATACGCATTACCACAGCCGTAATCACCGAGCCGGTCCTTATGGTAAAATATCCTATTGCGACAGAAGCTATGAAAATAAAGCAGAACTGTGTGATATCATAGCACATTGCCGATGTTATCAGGCTTGTGATGATAATGGCTATGCCGTCACCGAACTGTCTTGTGAACTGCAGTATAACGCCCCTTGTGCAAAGTTCGCTTATGGCAGGTATTATTATGATATTAGCCGCAGCCATAAAGATCATTCCCTTGGCGTCATCAGGGAAAAACAGTGTTCTTGAAGTGTCTATATTCAGCGCCGAAAGGATATGCTCATATATCATCGACATTGAGCTGCACACTCCGCATATCAGCAGCATGAAAGGCACGCTGAAAGCAAACATGGGTTTATTGTTTATCTTCATCGGCAGCATGACATTCAGCGGCATATGCAGATATCCTGCCAGAAATCCTACCGGAATTATCATAGCCATGATATTCATTATAAACTGAAGATTGATTATCAGCGTTTCATCGCCGTAGAATTTCTTGTCAAAAAGGTCATACCTTATATCGGCGCCTGTTTTTTCCAGCAGATATGTAAGTATATATGTGGTGAATATATCGAACAGCACTCTGAACAGGAGTATTCCGCCGAGTATATTTATTGCTCTGCGGATAGATCTTTCCTCGTGTATTTCAGGGTGGTCGTTTATAAAGCCAACGCCGTCGCGGTAGGTCAGGCGATCCGGCTTCTCAACGAAAAAGAAGCCCAGCGAATCCTTATTTTCACGGCGCCATTTCTTATAGCTTTCGTTATATTCCCTGTCCTGATATTTTATATTGAGCTTATCATCGTCCGCTTCCGGAACAGTGCCGGCAGCGTTTTTTTCCTTTGGACCGTCCTTATCTTTCAATCCGTTCCGCCTCCGTGGACTTCAATTCATAATTATTATATCACATAATTGTTAATATACATTTAAGTCATAATAAACAATTCCGTCAATTGCAATAATTCATATCACGGTGAGGAGTAGATTTTCAGCGCTTTTTATAATAGCTGTCCCCCCGAATTAAATAGTAAGTTGTTTGAATACATAGCTCCCTAAAGGGGGCGGGTATGTTTAGAATTAAGCCTTTAATATCTCAACTCTTAACTCTCAACACTGAATGATAATTTTTAAGGCAGCGCCGCACAAAGTCTCAATGCAGACTTTGTGCGGCGCTGCCTTTATTAAAAGTTTTACATAGCCTTGCTTTTTAAGGATACGTTTTATTCGGAAACAGTGTCGGCGGTCTTTTCAGCAGCCTTTACCTGCTCAAATTCATCAACGATCTCCTTATCCGGAGCTTTTGTGGCAAGGGAAACTATTATAATTGCAGCCATAGCCAGTATGAATGCAGGCAGCAGTTCATATATATCCCATGCGCCGCCGATAGGACGGATAACAAATTTCCATACGAATACGGCAATTCCGCCTACGATAAGTCCGGCAGCTGCGCCGTACTTGTTTGAACGCTTCCAGAACAGCGCCGCTACCATGATAGGACCGAATGTAGCGCCGAATCCTGCCCATGCAAAGGAAACTATCTGGAATACGGAGTTGTCAGGATTCCATGCGATTATAACGCCTACTATTGCCATTACTATAAGAGTAGCTCTTGCCATTATCATAGCCGTTTTGTCAGACATCTTTATTCCGAATGTGCCTCTTATAAGGTTTTCCGATGCACTTGACGAAGCCGCCAGAAGCTGTGAATCGGAAGTTGACATTGTGCAGGCAAGCATACCGGAAATTATAAGTCCTCCGACAACTGCCAGAGCAACGTGGTTGCCGCTCATATAGTCAGCCATAGCGATCATTACGGTCTCAGGGTCTGCAAGACTGCCGAAGCAGCCGTTTGCTGTCATTGCAAGTCCTACAACGCCGATGAGTATTGCTATTGTCATTGCGATAACTACCCATATGGAAGCAATTCTTCTTGAGAGCTTTATTTCCTTGCTGTCGCGTATAGCCATAAATCTGAGCAGGAAGTGGGGCATTCCGAGATATCCCAGTCCCCATGCAGCGTTTGAGATTATGGTAAGCAAGCTGTAATTTTTTGCCGAACCCGAAGCAGGATCATATGTTGAATTGATCGAAAAATAACCGGGAAGAGCCTTTGCGTTTTCCATAACAGCGTCCCAGCCTCCTGCATAGGAAATACCCATGAGTATGGCAATTATAAGTGCGCTTGTCATAACTATGCTCTGTATAAGGTCTGTATGGCTTGCGGCAAGGAATCCTCCGAAGCAGGTATAGGAAATTATTACTATTGCCGAAATTATCATAGCTACATGGTAATCTACCCCGAACAGAGAATTGAACAGCTTTCCGCAGGCTGCAAAGCCTGAACCCGTATACGGTACGAAGAAAACAATGATTATCAGCGCTGAGACCCCTAACAGAACCTTGTTTTTTTCTTTCCAACGATTGGAGAAAAAGTCAGGCAATGTTATGGAGCCGTTTTTTTCGGTGTATATCCTAAGCCTGCGCGCTACGATCTTCCAGCTCACATATGTACCGATGGCAATACCGAAAGCGGTCCAGCCCGGATCGCATATGCCGCTTGCGTAGGCAAGTCCGGGAAGTCCCATAAGCAGCCAGCTTGACATATCCGAAGCCTCTGCGCTCATTGCAGTAACGAGAGGTCCGAGCCTTCTGCCGCCAAGATAAAAGTCATCTACAGAATTGTTTTTCTTTGAACAGACAAATCCGACTACCAGCATCATTATCAGGTATATCACGATCGTCACTATCATTATGATCTGCGCTGTCGTCAATATAAACTCCTCCTTATTCTGATCGGCATGAAATGTTTTTCAGCCGGGTAATACGGATATATTTTATCATATTCCCGTAGTAAAGTCAAGCACTGATAAAATAATTCGGCATATTTTACTGTTTTTTTATCCGTTTGGAAATTTATTTGCTGCATTTCTGCATTTCGACAAAAAAAGCGCCGGACAAGCAGTAGAATTATTTCAGAGATCATTTTTTTAAGGATGTGATAAAATGCCGGTGATCATAGAAACCGAAGAAAATACCGTTATTGCTCATCTTTCCGGAGAGATAGACCACCACAGCGCAAAGGAGCTTCGCAGCGATATTGATCTTGCGATAGACCGTCACCGTCCGGAAAAGCTGGTGCTTGACTTTGACGGCGTGACCTTTATGGACAGCTCCGGGATCGGGCTTGTAATGGGCAGATACAAGGCGGTAAAGCTCTGCGGCGGCTGCGTTATCATCGAGAATACGGGCAGCCAGATCAAAAAGGTCATGCGTCTTGCAGGGCTGGACAGGCTTGCAGTCATAAAATAAGACAACATCTGAAAGGAAATATATATGAAAATTCTTAGCGAAGTAAAAATTACATTTTCCGCCGAAAGCAGGAACGAGAGCTTTGCGCGCTCGGCGGTGTCGGCATTTGCCGTAAGACTTGATCCCTCGGTCAGCGAGATAGGGGAAATAAAGACCGCCGTTTCCGAAGCGGTGACCAACTGTATCGTACACGCCTACCGCGGCGCTTCAGCAAAGGGAAAGATAGAGCTTGTTCTGCGAGAAAATGAAAACCATATCCTGTATATAAAAATAAAGGACAGAGGCTGCGGCATAGATGATGTAAAAAAAGCCATGGAGCCGCTCTACACCTCCCACCCGGAGGAAGAGCGCGCCGGGCTCGGCTTTGCCGTAATGGAGAGCTTTATGGACAAGGTCACCGTCAGAAGCGTTCCGCAGAAAGGCACTGCCGTTATAATGACCCGAAAGATCCTTTCAGACCGTTCCGGAACCGATACATAATATTTTCAAAAGAAAGGATATGCCCGAATTGAACGCTGTAAAAAACGACCGGTTCGTTGAAGAAAATCTCGGTCTTGTTCATATGTGCGCCAACAGATTCCGGGGCAGGGGGATAGAATACGACGATCTTTACGGCGCAGGCTGCATAGGTCTGGTGAAAGCGGCTTCGGCTTTTGACGCCGGAAGAGGCGTAAAATTTTCAACATATGCCGTTCCGGTGATACTTGGTGAGATAAAGCGTCTTTTCCGTGACGGAGGCTCCGTAAAGGTCAGCCGTTCGGTCAGGGAACTGGGTATGAAGCTCTCAGCTGCCGGAGAAAAATTCCGTATGCTTTCCGGCAGAGAGCCTACCGTTGCCGAGCTTGCCGGACTTGCAGGCTGTTCTCCCGAAGAAGCAGCGGAAGCACTTGCGCTGAATATGCCTCCGGTGTCTCTCACCTGCAATGCAGACGGCGAAGAAGGCGGTCAGATAGATATTGCCGCTGCGCCGCCGGATTATGAACTGGTAGATATACTTTCGCTGCGTCAGGCGCTAAGTGCGCTGAGCGCGCCTGACAGAAAGCTGATATACTGCCGGTATTTCAGGGATATGACCCAGACGGATACCGCCCGCGTCCTCGGAATGACGCAGGTACAGGTATCAAGACGGGAAAAAAAGCTCCTTGCTGCGCTTCGAGGAGATCTGCTCGGATAAAATAAAAAGGACGGCTTTGGAGGGCTTCACTTAGGGATAGAACAACAAGGCTTTGAGTGATAGTCTTCAAGCGGAGTCAAAAATAAGCCATACACGAGTTTATTAGCTCTTGTATGGCTTTTCTTTTTATTCTTATAATAGCAAAAGACGCCTTGAATTAACAAAACGTCTTCGAAGACTCCTTCTACGCGTGGCAGATGAGATAATTATATTATACTGATTTTTAGCGATTTGTCAATAGGATTCGAGAAATTCCTCTTGGCAAATTCAGGAAGATATGCTTCGATACTGCTCATAGTGCTTCAGCTGCTTTGCGAGTGCATTGTCGTAATCGAGATAAAAAGCTGTGATCAGCAGATAGTAGTCATCCCTTTTTTCAAGCACAACCATGTACCGCTCTTCCTCAAGCAGCAAATGAATCCGCGTTTTGCTTTTGTAAGGTTCACTCCAAACCTTTACTCCATCGCAATCTTCACATTTAGACGAATCGCAGTCATAGTTTTCAATGAAAGCACGAATCCAGCGTATCCTCTCACATCTCCGAAAGTCGGGGGTTCTATCCCCATCACCGGTATAATCCTTGCAAGTGGTGTGGAAGAACGCTTCTTCCTTACCATATTCTATGGGATAATGCTTCACGTTGACCCTGATATTTTTATAATACGGATGGCTGTCAATAAAGTCGGCTTTGAATATACTGTAGAGCTTAGATTCGTAGGTGGACCAATTGTTACTGTAATCATCAAAGTATTCTAAAGCCGGAAGCCAGCAATTCTCGTTCATAATGTGTCCCTCGCATCCCAGACAAAAAGATTACATTTTTCTTCGCGCAAAAGCGTAGTGCGCGACAAAGAGTAATTTGAACGTTTTTTGATCAGATCAATGACATCTGACTTCGCCTGACTCTTAACGAATCCTTTTGGGAACTTACGGTTTTCATATCCTATCGCACCAATCAGAATATCCACCAATTGCATAATCTGTATCTCTTCAGAACGTACTGGCTGAAGCCTTCTGATAACGTTCTGAGAAAAGTCATACATAGAGTTGCTGCAAACTTCCTTTAGCTTTTGCGCCTTCTGATAAGAGTGGGTATCTTTAATGTCAATATATATTTCATATTGATCTTCAGGAGATAAAATGACTTTCAGCATATCAAAATACATTTTGTAATACCACTCATCATGTGTCTGATGAAATGCTGCATGATTTAATTTGGATTTTTCGGGAATGATAATGGCACGAAAATGCAGAGCGTCATCATCAAAGAAATAATCAATGATATCTTTATACGCCTGTACCTTTGCTGGACTTATTTTGGTCCATTTCATTTCTGCGGACGGAGATATACCGTTCCTTATCTTAATCTTCTGAATCCTCTGATTGATTTCCCGTAGTTTATCTTGAGGGCACCATACTGCGCCGATGACCATATCATTGATACCGTCGTGCTCAAGATGGCAGGTTTCATCACAATACACGTTATATAACATAATAATACCCCGCTTATTTCTTCAGCTGTGCCTGCAGCTCCTGAAAGCTTTCCAGTGCCGATTGCAGATTTTCTATGATATCGTCGGCAAGTTCATCCGGAGCCGGTAGATTATCAAGATCGGCAAGGGATTTATCCTTTATCCAAAAGATGTCAAGGCTGGTCTTGTCACGGTTTAAGATCTGATCATCTTTACCGCCTACAATAAATCGGCGCCAGCGTCCATCCGGATTATCTTCTGACCATGTTTCTTTCCGCTCGTGGCGATTCTGAGGATTGTAACAGGTGATGAAATCCTGTAAATCAGCATAGGTCATTGGATGCTGTTTCAGCGTAAAATGCATATTGGTACGGAAATCATATATCCAGACTTCCTTTGTCTGTTTCTCCGGGCTTGCCGGGCGCTTGTCGAAGAATATGACGTTCGCCTTTACTCCCGGCTTATAGAAGATTCCCGTCGGGAGCCTTAAGATCGTATGCAGATCGGTAGTCTCCAGCAGTTTCTGTCGAATGGTTTCTCCGGCACCGCCCTCAAACAGCACATTGTCTGGTACAACTACAGCGGCCTTGCCGGTTGCCTTTAACAGCGTGTTGATGTGCTGTACGAAATTCAACTGCTTATTCGAGCTGGTTGTCCAGAAATCCTGTCTGTTATATACGAGATCTTCTTCCTCCTGCTCGTCCTCCTCATTTGTAAATGTTATGGAAGATTTTTTGCCGAAAGGCGGATTCGTCAGAACGTAATCCACGCGATATCCGGGATCGTAAAGCAGGGCATCACCGAGCGTAATCGGAATTTCACCGTAAATATCGCCGATATTATGAAGATACAGATTCATCAGCGCAGTCTTGAATGTCGCACCTACGATCTCATTTCCGTGAAATGTCTCATTTTTCAGAAATTCCTTTTGACTGCGGTCGAGCGTATAGTTTTCCGGATCGGAAAGAAACGAATGCGCCGCGAGGAAAAAGCCTCCGCTGCCGCAGCAGGGATCTGCGATGGTTTTTCCCGGCTCCGGACGGATGCACTCAACCATTGCTCTGATCAGCGGACGGGGAGTGAAATACTGTCCGGCGCCGCTTTTGATATCTTCCGCATTTTTCTGGAGCAATCCCTCGTAGATTTCACCCTTGACGTCGGAAGACATGGCCACCCAGTTTTCCTTGTCGATCATCTGAACAACACGATAGAGGATCGCTACGTTACTGATTTTATTGACTGCTCCTTTGAAAATCTGACCGAGGATTCCGCTTTTTTCTCCGAGTTTTTCGAGTGTATTCTTGTACTGTGTTTCCAGTTCCGCACCCTTAAGCGTATTCATATCTGACCATGTATAACCCTTCGGAATTCCTGTTTTCCTCTTGTAGGGCGGCTTGGAATACTCATCGGACATTTTCAGGAAGATCAGATAGGTCAGCTGCTCCAGATAATCACCATAGGATATGCCGTCATCCCGGAGCGGATTACACATTCCCCATACCTTTGATACGATTGCAGATGTAATCTCACTCATTGCCCATTCCTCCTATATTCAATTGTGCAAAAGTCTCTTGCACAAATTCATTACTGTTGATCAGCATATTACAATCTCCCTTCAAAGGCTTCTTTCAATATGCTTTGACGCATGGCTTCAGCTTGCAAAATTGCGATGTCGACCGTCTGCTCAATACTGTCACACATAGGTAGACGGGAATCTATTTCTTGTATCATTTCTCTTTGATTCTCAAGGGAGGGGAGATATATCGGGCAACTCTTTATTGTCCCCTGGCTAATGGTATTCTGACCAGCTGTAGAAACAACATTATCCTTAATATGCTTACGAGAAACCGCATCATCAAGTAAATATTTGGCATATTGAGGCTCTATTTTTCCTCTATCGAATACACATCTTATTAAATGATCACAAAAGGCATACGTTCCACTTGAGCTGACAAGTACCATTCTACCAACGCGATTCATACTGCCATTAACCCGTACGATCAATCCATCTCCTTCGTTAAGGAGGTAGGATTCCTGCTCTTTGTCAGTCAGCATAATAGTTCTCATTTCTGATAAATCAAGGATTTTTTCATTGTCAATATTGGCAAGCCGTAGAACAACGATATCTTTACCATCGGTACCTTTTCTTTTTGAAAGTCCGTTCTGCAAATATAAGATAACCTCACCAAGAGTGCTGTTACAATCACCTTGACTTCCAAGGACTTCTTTCAGCACAGCCTGACGATAGACTGCCAGCTGTTCTTTTGTTTTCTGCAAAGCTTCCACAGCGTTGTCAAGCAAGGAGAAAAGTTCTTCAATGCGGGAAACTATGCGTTTTTGTTCAGAAATTTCAGGCAACGGTAATTGTATATTCCCAAAATTTTTTGCCGTTATTCCACCCATTAAGGTACTTGCCATTAATTTGAACTGTTTTAGAAATGCTTCATATCTCGTGTAGTAATAGACATATTTCGGAATAAATATATTATCCCGATTTACAATTGCATACAGTTTATTTCCAAAGCAAACTTCTTCTTGAATAAGAGCTGTCTTTTTCCCTGCGCTTCCACCTTCTGAACAAACAAATACAGTACCTGCAGGAGCAGTCCTGAATTTCGTTTCTGTAAAAGGAATTATTACTCCTGTTTTATATGTGACGGTACCATCAAAACCAACATCTTTTGTTCCTATGTAATTCCAACCAGGGACGTCTTTCATATAATTCTGCTGTTTTACAGTTTTATTAATGCTGTTACCATTGTAAATTATAGCAATATCGCTAAGTTTCTTTTTTGGAAACATAGCATATCCTCCTTATGCCACCAACTCAATATTCATCTCATTGAGTATATTTTCATATTCATCGCCAAACGCGCCGTAGAATGCAGCCAGACCGCCGCGACGATCAAAAGGCGTCAGATCCAGATCCTCCGGCAGTATGGACAGTGAAGTGATGATATGATCCTTGATCATACGCAGCCATTCCATCTGTTCCTCTGTGAAATGCACTGCACCTGTATTCTTGCGGAACGTCCACTGCATGAAGTTATAGTTCACCTTATCCGCGAAAGGAGAGAGGTTGTCAGTGTATCCCATCTCGAAGCGGATAATGGAAATCAGATCAGTAAGCTGTGCCATCGTGCCGCGCTTCACCTTTTCCGGCTTTTTGATTGCATAACAATCCCACAGCCGTTCTACCGTAACGCCTTTTTCTTTCAGCTTCTGATACATTGCTTTCAAACCGTCTATCATCATGGGACGGTCTTTATATGCCTGATCATAGATAATACGCAGCGCGATGATCTCGTCCTTGTTTTCCTCAATAAATTCCCGAAAGGTCGCTATTACCTGATCGGTATTTTCTTCCCGCTGCGCATCATATCCGACAAAGGTCACTGAGTCCAGATTGATGTTATCGATAATCTGATCATGGCTCCTGCGTACGTTTTCAATAAAATCACGGTTGTCCGGATTATGGAACGGAGCGACAGCTTCGTTTATCAATGCAGTTTTTGCCGTTTGCAACTGTTCCTCTGTCGGTTCTTCTGCTCCGGTGTCTGCCTGTGCCCGTTCTGTGATAACATCTTCATCAAATGCATTCAATAGATTTTCCGCTACCTTGCCTGCGGAAAGACCAACTGTATTTTCAAAGGCTTTACGCTCGGAGGGTGACATTTGCGCATTCAGGCGCGTTATACGGCTGGCAAGCGAAGTCAAGGTATCTTCGTCCTTTGCGCCGAGTGCGATATTCATCATGAGTTCCTTCATGGAAACTGACGGCTTGCGCTCCAGCGGCCTTGTATCACTCTTTTTTGACTTTGTAACGCCGACAGCGTCCACAATAACAAAATGATCTTTATTCTCTGTGGCGGATGGCGTAACCTTCTGCAGGTCGTCCACGCCGAGCGTACGGGTGCCGCGCCCTTTCATCTGCTCAAAGTAGTTCTTGCTCCGGACATCACGCATGAAAATCAGACATTCGATAGGCTTTACGTCTGTTCCGGTCGCGATCATATCCACGGTAACAGCAATACGAGGATAGTAGTCATTACGAAAAGCGCTTAAAACCGATTCCGGCTCATCAGCAGCATAGGTGATCTTCTTGCAAAAATCATTTCCTTCACCAAATTCTTCCCGGACGATCTGAATAATATCATCCGCGTGAGAATCGGTTTTAGCAAAGATCAGGGTCTTCGGCACTTCTTTGCGGCGTGGGAACAGCGTCGTGAACAAATTCTCCTTGAAGCTGCGGATTACCGTCCGGATCTGGCTTGGATTCACGACATCCTTATCAAGCTTTCCTTTGTTTGCGCCGGAATAATCCTCGTCTTCATCCATTTGCTGCCAGCGCTTCGCCCTTGAAAGCCTGTCTCTGTACTCAATCAACTGTTTCATCAGACGTGCGCCGTTTCGGGTAATCTCTGTTTCAATAAGGAAAATATCCTCGCCGACATTGACACCATCAACGATAGCCTGCTCTCTTGGATATTCGCTGACTACGTTCTCATCAAAGAAAGCAAATGTTCTTTTATCCGGAGTGGCTGTCAGACCGATAATAAACGCATCAAAATAGGTCAGTACCTGGCTCCACACATTATATATGGAGCGGTGGCATTCATCGACAATGATGCAGTCAAAGAATTCCGGAGGATATTTGCTATTATATACGACTTCCTTTGGAGCTTTGGATTCCGCTGTCACATATTCCGCAAACGGGACTTCTTCAGCACCCTCATCCAGTTCTTCGTCCTTCAGGATAGAGTACATACGCTGGATGGTGCTGATACATATCTGAATGTCATTCGGAATATAGGAATTCTTAAGCCGTCTGACACCATATAATTGAGAAAAGTTCCGTGGATCGTCATTTGGTGTATAGGCGAGAAATTCCCTCTCAGCCTGTTCACCAAGGCTCTTTGTATCCACAAGGAAAAGAATACGATTCATCTTGCCGTATTTTAAAAGCCTGTATGCCGCAGTAATCGCCGTGAATGTCTTACCAGCGCCCGTAGCCATCTGGACAAGTGATTTCGGTCTGTTATCCGTAAAGGACTGATCCAGATTATTGATCGCTATGATCTGACATTTTCTGAATCCTGTCTCATCAAGTGCCGGAAAATGCTTCATGTTGTTGCGAACCGTATCCGGTGCGGCTATAAGCGCTTTTAACGTTTCCGGACGATGGAATGAGAATACACTGCGGGAACGATATTTGATATCGTCGTAATCTGTAAATCTGACCAGCTTGTCGGTCGCTTCATACGCAAAGCGAATCTTATATTCCTGTTGCACCCATTTGAAAGTGCTGTTGGCATAACGCGCAGACTGACCTTCCACCACAGTGATGTTTTCTCCGGCCTCGGATTTCTTTGCCTCAACGACACCTACAGGTTTTCCCTCTATGAAAAGAGCATAATCAACCGACCCGGTGCTGGTAGGGAATTCTCGTACCGCAACACCGAGAGAGGCTGTCAGATTCAGTCGTCTCATATCTTGAATCGTCCAGCCGGACTGTTCAAGCTTTTCGTCTATTACCACTCGGGCTTGCTCTTCCGGAGTCATATAATCAGTCCTCCTTACCTATTTGCTGCCATGCCTCTTCGAGTGCATTGAAGTCTATATCATGTGAGTTACAAAACTCTTTTAGGTTTTTCATAGCAACCAGATTGGGTTTCGCTCTGCCACCTTCCCACCTGTTAACAGAGGAAAACGATACATTCAATTCTCGTGCAAAGGCCTCCTGCAACAGGAAACAATGCTGGCGTACCTTTTTTATTTCTTCTGAAAAGCTCATGTTGCAACTCCTTATCTCGAATGGTCAACAATATATCATAATTATAGCATAAGTTTATGAACTTTTCTACTGTCTCTGGATATTTTCCGGAGTTTTTTTATTTTTCTTCGTTCAAAACCGGCAAAAACCTCCAGCGGAAATTGAAGAAATAAAAAATTGCTTCGGTCTTCGTCAAAATCGTCTTCTAATCTCCAGTGGGAAATGTAAGAGAAAACAAATTTACAAAGCCGTCAGATTTTGCCGTCTGCCAAGGCTACCCATTGAAAAGAAAAACGGTCTCCGAGCGAATTCCACGAACAAGAACATTTTTACGGATTATGCCATCGCCGTCAGCCTACGGGACAAATATAACGGTATCGGCATCGGCGTGTTTGACGACACCTGCGCCATAGATATCGATCACTGCATCGAGAACGGAGTGCGGCCGAGAACATCATCGCCCGGATGGACGGAATACAGCCCGTCCGGGACCGGTGTGCGGATTTTGTTCAAAGCGTCGCTCACATCCTATGACAAGGAACGATATTACATCAATAACCGTTCCCTTGGACTTGAGGTCTATGTGGCCGGATATACAAGCCGCTTTGTCACAGTTACCGGAAACGCTATCAGCGGCACCGGCATCGAGGATCGGACCAAGGCTCTTACCGGGATTCTTGAGAAATATATGGTCCGTCAGGAAAAGCCGGTATACAATGCATTTGCTCTGTGCAGCTATTTCTCGGATGATTCGGTTCTGGCAAAAATCTCCGCATCCAAGCAGGCTGGAAAGTTTAATGCCCTGTGGAATAGCAACATCCCTGGTGGAAAGAGCCACAGCGAAGCAGATGCAGCCTTGTGCGCGATGCTGGCGTTTTGATGCTGCGGTGATACAGACTTGTGGGTAAATTCTCCGCGTTTGACGATTTCAATAATCTGCAGCAAAAAGTGGCCGCACTCTCTCCGGCGGAGAATGACCGCTATCCTTGGAACGATATCGGCAATGGCAGACTGTTCGCAAATGTGTTCAAGGACATCACCCGTTTCGTCTCGGAACGCAAGCAGTGGTTCATCTATGACGGCACACGCTGGGTACCGGATACAGGCGCTCTCAAGGCAATGAAGCTTTTTAAGGATCTGGCAGATGTGCTTATGCGGTATGCACTGGATATCCACGATGAGCATAAACGGAAAAGTTATATCGACTACTGTCGTAAATGGCAAAGCCGCCATGTCCGAATCACCATTCTTTGCAATGCCCAGAGTGTGTATCCCATTCCCATGCAGGAATTTGACAGGAATAAGGACCTTTTTAATTGTGCAAACGGAACGATTGATCTGAACACCGTTCAGTTCAGAGAACATAACCCGGAAGACCGGCTGACAAAAATCATACCGGTGGAATACATATCCGGAGCAAGAATTGAACGCTTTGACAGGTTCATCAGCGAAATCATGAGCAGCGATATGCAGAGAGTGAGGTTCCTTCAGAAATCTATCGGATATGCCCTCGGCGGTGATACGCGCTTTAAGTGTGTGTTCTTCCTCTATGGCGCGACCACACGAAACAGCAAAGCACGCTCATGGAAAGCATCCTGCGCGTTATGGGCGATTACGGGAAATCGGTGCGAGCGGAAACGCTTGCCTAGCGACACAACGTGAACAGTCAGGCTCCGAGCGAGGATCTTGCCCTACTTGCAGGCATCCGCCTTGCCAACATCGCGGAGCCGAGCCGTGGCATGGTGCTGAATGCCGCACAGGTAAAGAACATGACCGGCAACGATACCATAAATGCCCGATTCCTGCACGAGAACAGCTTTGACTTCGAGCCGCAATTCAAAATCTACATCAATACCAACTACTTTCCGGCGATCACCGATATCACGATGTTTACAAGCGAACGCGTGCTGATTATTCCGTTTGATAAGCACTTTGAAGCTTGGAAACAGGACAAGACGCTGAAGAACGCTTTCCGAAAACCGGAGGTGCAGAGTGCCATTTTGAACTGGCTTCTTGAGGGATACCGACTTCTGCATACCGAAGGTTTTCTGCCTCCGCAATCTGTGCTTGATGCAACACAGGCTTACTAGCAACGGTGTAGACAGCGAGAATCAGCTTGATAACGATACGACGCCGTTCATCAATATTTTCAATGAATTCTATGCCAAGTATACCAGCAAGAAGGTAAAAGCCGTGTTCCGGGCAAAAGACAATTCCGGCAAACCCCTGTGTACAAATCCGCCTTATGGATATCTGAAGAACCCGGAGGATAAAAACCACTGGGTCATAGATGAAGGAGCTGCTTCCGTCGTGCGTGACATCTTTAAAATGTGCATGGCCGGAAAAGGTCCGTCACAGATATCCAAAG
This sequence comes from uncultured Clostridia bacterium, assembly GCA_947627905.1. GTDB lineage: Bacteria > Bacillota > Clostridia > Oscillospirales > Ruminococcaceae > RGIG8773. The sequence continues at coordinate 9,165 of CANQXX010000012.1, read as the reverse complement.
AGCTGATGCGCCGTGGTATTCCTGCTCCTTCGTAGCATTTCAGATTGCTCGGAATCAGCACACCGGCAAAAGAACCGGAGCAGCCCGGATTCTGGCAGCAAAAGACAGTAGCCGATATACTGATTAAACAGGAGTACTTGGGACATACGGTGAATTTCAAAACCCGCAAAAAGTCTTTCAAATGCAAGAAAAATGTCTGGAACGATCCATCAGAATGGCGGATTTTCGAGAATACGCACGAAGCAATCATCGATCAGGAGACTTTCGATATTGTCCAACGTATTCGAGACGGCAGGAGGCGGCTCACTCCTATGGGAGAAATGCCGATCCTGTCCGGAATGCTGTTCTGTGCCGACTGTGGAGCCAAGCTGTATCGGGTCAGGGCCAAAGGATGGACGCATGAACAGGAACACCTCTTGTGCGCTACCTGCCACAAAATCAAGGGTGGCTGCACTTCGCATCAGATTCACAATGTTCAGGTAGAGGAAATCCTGCTCCGGGAACTGAAACGGGTAACGTCGTATGCACGAGAGCATGAGGAAGATTTCGTTCAACTGGTTACACGGAAGAGTGAAAAAGAACTGAACCGTCAGCTCCGTGACAGCAATCGTGAATTAGCACAGGCCGAGGCTCGTATCGGAAAACTGGATGTGATCATGCAGCGGTTTTACGAAGACAATGTGGCGGGGAAGATCAGTGACGAACGGTATACTCGGATATCAGCATCCTATGAAACCGAGCAAAAGCAACTGGAGACTCGTAAATCTGCAAAGGAACAACGGCTGAATACAGATTCTTTCCTTGGCATGGTGCGGAAGTACACGGATATTTCGGAATTGAGTGCCGAGATCATCCGATCCTTTGTTGAAAGGATTGAGGTTCTTCAAACGGAAAAGATTCCCGGCACACGAACGAAAAAACAGACGATAGTTATCTACTGGAACTTTATTGGGGCAGTTGAAATTCCCGATGAACAAGAGAAAACGGCATAACCAGCGTAATGCCAGCTATACCGTTATTCTTTTAAGGATTAAAATCCCTTAGTACGGACGCCATTTGCCGTCCTTTTTTGACTTTTTGATCAGTGGCAGCTCTCACATTCCTCGATAGTGCCAACTATCGGAACAGGATCTATGCCCTGACGTGTGTAATAGTCGGATATTGCAGATTTCATAGCCTGTTCCGCAAGCACCGAACAGTGCAGCTTCTGGGGAGGAAGTCCCTCAAGCGCTTCGACTACTGCCTTGTTTGTCAGCTTGAGCGCTTCGTCGATAGTCTTGCCCTTTATCATTTCCGTTGCTATTGACGATGTTGCAACAGCCGCGCCGCAGCCGAACGTTTTGAATTTGACATCGGTAATAACTCCGTCCTTTACCTTGATGTACATTTTCATGATATCGCCGCACTTGGCGTTGCCTACCTCTCCGATACCGTCAGCGTCCTCTATTTCGCCGACATTGCGCGGATTGGTGAAATGATCCATTACTTTTTCGCTGTAAAGCATATATATACCTCCAATTATTTAATGGGTGAAACAAACTTCAGTAATTTTTCCGTTCCGGGCTTTCCGCCGGAAATGCTTTCCCAGAGCGGAGACATTCCCCGCAGCCTTTCAACTATTTTCGGAACGGTCTCAATTATATATTCAACGTCCTCGTCGGAAGTTTCTTCCGAAATCGAAAGCCTCATAGAACCGTGAGCAACTTCGTGGGGAAGTCCAAGGGCAAGCAGCACATGGGACGGATCCAGTGAACCGGACGTACACGCCGAGCCGCTGGACGCGCATATACCGTACTGATCGAGCAGCAGGAGCAGCGATTCACCCTCAACGCCGAGAAAAGAAATATTTACATTTCCGCAAAGACGGCTGTTCCTGTCTCCGTTGAGACGGCTGCCGGGAATTTTGGTTATTTCATTTATGAGCCTGTCCCTTCTTGCTGAAACGGCAGCTATTTTTCCGGGGATATCGGCGCAGGCGATAGAAACCGCTTCGCCAAGACCTACTATTGCAGGAACATTTTCCGTACCCGCACGCTTGCCTCTTTCCTGAGCGCCTCCGAAAATAAGATTTACCATAGGTATCCCCTTGCGGACATAAAGGAAGCCGATGCCTTTCTGAGCGTGTATCTTATGTCCCGAGCATGAAAGCAGGTCAATGTTCTGCTCCTTTACGTTTATAGGAACGTGTCCGATCGCCTGTACGGCGTCTGTGTGGAAAAGCACGCCTTTTTCATGGCAGACTTCGCCTATTTCCTTTATAGGAAGAATAGTTCCTATCTCATTGTTGGCATACATTATAGTAACGATAGCGGTATCGTCGCGGATAGCGTTTCTGACCTGTTCCGCCGTAATAAGACCGTTGCTGTCCACAGGAAGATATGTTATCTCAAAGCCCTGCTTTTCAAGAAATTCACAGGTGTGAAGAACGGCATGGTGTTCAAAATTCGTGGTGATGATGTGTTTTTTGCCCTTTTCGCCAAGGCTTATGGCAGCGGAGCGTATCGCCCAGTTATCGGCTTCAGAGCCGCCGCTGGTGAAATAAATTTCCGACATGGAGCAGCCTATGGCGGCAGCTATTTTTTCACGGGCGTCGTTAAGAGTTTTTTCCGCGTCTCTTCCGAGCTTATATATACTTGACGGATTTCCGAACTGCTTCGTCATATACGGGAGCATTGCTTCCAGAACTTTTTCCGAGACTGCCGTAGTAGCGGCGTTATCCGCATAGATAAATCTTTTTTCCATAAAAAAACCTCTTTTCAGATCATGTTGTTCCGTTCAAGACCCAACTATTATTATATACCTTTTAAGTAGAATATGCAATAGCTGATACGGGTTATTTTAAATTATTAAGAAATCCATAAAATATAGTAAAAATATAGGAAATATATTTATTTATGTGCCGAATATCTGTCACGTTCCATGACCGCAAGCCGGTCACAGCGTTCGTTTTCCGGGTGGCCGGCGTGACCTTTGACCCATATGAACTGCACATTGTGCTTATCCAGAAGCTCAAGCAGACGTTCCCACAGGTCGATATTAAGAGCAGGCTTCTTGTCGGCTTTTACCCAGCCTTTTGCTTTCCATGAACGCGCCCAGCCCTTTGTAACGCTGTCTACAACATATTTGCTGTCCGTGGTAAGAACGACGTCGCATGGGTATTTAAGGGCGGAGAGCGCTTCTATCACTCCCATTAGCTCCATACGGTTGTTTGTTGTTTCGGGAGCTCCGCCGGAGATCTCTTTTATATGATCTCCCGCGCGCAGTATTGCTCCGTATCCTCCCGGACCCGGATTGCCGGAACACGCTCCGTCGGTAAAAATTTCAACTTTCATATTATAAAAGCGCGCTCCTTTCAGCAGCATATAACTTATTATACACCATTTTTTTCATTTTTGCAAGTATCATATGTATTTTAGATAACGATCGCAAATAAATAATATCAGATACTTGCAAAATAAATGAAATTGTGATATAATTAAATCTGTATTTTCAGAATGTGAGCATATTTAACATCAGAGGTGTTTTTATGGATATACTTATGAACGTCTGCCGGGTAACTCTTGAAGAGGGACTTATGTATGCCCTGCTTGCTATAGGCGTGTATATCACCTACAGCATACTGGATTTTCCCGATCTGTCGGTAGACGGCACTATGCCTATGGGCGCGATAGTTACAGCGGTACTTATACTGAACGGCGTTGACCCGTGGATATGTCTGCCGATAATTTTTATTCTCGGAATGATCTGCGGCGCAGTTACCGGACTTCTCCATGTAAAGCTCGGTATCCGTCCGCTGCTGTGCGGAATAATCATATATACGGCAATGCTTTCGGTGAACCTCGTTATACTTTTTAAAGGCAACGGCGGAAAGACCGTGGCTTCATTCTTCCGCAAGCCAACTATATTCAACAGCGGGATAGCGAACATTTTCCCCGAAGATTGGAGAATAGTCATAGTTTCGCTGATACTTGTAATAGTATGCAAGATATTTATGGATTTTTACCTGAAAACCAAGTCGGGACTTCTTCTCCGCGCCACAGGCGACAATGAAAAATATGTGACGATGCTTGCGCGCGATCCCGGACACACAAAAATTCTCGGCCTTGCCATAGGAAACGGATTTTCCGCGCTTTCAGGCTGTGTTATCGCTCAGCAGAAAGGCTCGGCGGATCAGCAGATGGGCGTGGGAATGGTAGTTCTGGGGCTTGCCTCGGTAATTATAGGTCTGAGCATTTTCAAAAACGTCAAATTCATGAAACCCACAACAATGGTAATTCTGGGAAGTATCCTCTATAAAGCCTGCCTGTCGGCGGCTCTGGCGCTTAACCTTCCCACAGAATATCTGAAGCTGCTTATGGCTGTACTGTTCACGATCGCTCTTGTATTCAGCGAGAAATTCAGCGGAAAGAAAACAAAGAAGGGTGGACGTGAAAATGCTTGAACTCAATAATATAACCAAAATATTCAATGCAGGCACTGTGGACGAGACCACTCTTTTTGATAATTTTTCCTTTAAGGTGAATAAGGGCGAATTTGTAGCCGTTATCGGCTCAAACGGAAGCGGAAAAACCACGCTCCTTAACCTTGCCTGCGGAACTATCCGTCCCGAAAGCGGAACAGTTATTTTCGGCGGGAACGACATCACCAGACTTCCGGAGCACAAGCGCGCAAAGTATATCGGACGCGTTCTTCAGGATCCTCGTATGGGTACCTGCGGGAATCTTACCATTACCGAAAATATGGCTCTGGCTGACAATAAGAACCGTTCCTTCGGGCTTGGCGCAGGAGTAAGCAAAAAACGCATAGAATATTACAAGACACTTCTTGAAGCGTGCGGAATGGGACTGGAGAACCGCATGAACGTTCCGGTAGGCAATCTCAGCGGAGGACAAAGACAGGCTATCGCACTGATAATCGCTTCAATGACCGATATAGACCTGCTCGTCCTTGACGAACACACCGCCGCTCTTGACCCGAAATCATCGGAAACGCTTATGGAGATAACCGACAAAATAGTAAAAGAAAAAAATCTCACAACGCTTATGGTAACGCATAATCTTCGCTTTGCCGTGGAATACGGTTCAAGAATGGTAATGATGCACGAGGGAAAATGCGTTCTTGATATCGACGGCGAGGAAAAGAAAAACGCCAAGGTAGACGATCTGCTTAAAATATTCAATCAGATAAGCATTGAAGTGGGAAACTGACCGCAGGTATATTATTATGGAAAGTAAATTTTTTGCAATTATTTCAAGAATGAAATATATCGGCAGGTGGGGGCTCATGCGCAGCACCATGCCGGAAAATATCAGTGAGCACAGTCTGGAAACTGCGTTTATCGCTCATGTACTTGCGCTGTACAGGAACGTCCGCTTCGGCGGGAACGTTGACCCCGAACGGGCGGCTCTGCTTGCAATGTATCATGACGTCACCGAGATCATTACCGGCGATCTTCCCACTCCTGTAAAATACTATAATCCGGAAATAAAAGTCCAGTATGACAAGATAGAAGAAATGGCAAAAAACAAGCTGATAGGGCTTCTTCCCGACGATCTTAAAGAATATTATTCTCCTCTTTTCGGCAGGACCGATGAAGAAGCCGAATTGTGGAAGCTCGTCAAGGCTGCGGACAAACTTTCCGCGCTTATAAAGTGCATGGAAGAACGCCTTATGGGGAACGGAGAATTTGCCAACGCGGAAAAAGCTACCCTTGATTCGATCCATGCAATGGAGCTTCCGGAAGCGGAAGAATTTATAAAGGAATTTCTTGTTTCATACAGTCTCACTCTTGACGATCAGGTGATCTGAATTTTTAAGGAGCGCGGAAATATGGAAGAATATAATTATTACATTATAAGATCCGGAAAAAACTACGTCTACAAAAGGAACGCTCTTGTAGAGGACGACGATCTGGCAAGAAAATTCCGGACAAAGGTGCAAGCCGTTCAATACGCAAAAAAATATCTTGAAAACGAGGACTACACGGTGATCGGCGAGGGCGGCATAAAAGAAAAGACCGATTACGACTATTATCAGACAAGAAAGTAAAGACTTTTCCATTCAAAGTTAAGCAGATATTGCCGGCAGAAAATAAACTGCCGGCAATATCTGTAATTCTATATTTTTTTTGCGCGCATGGCGTTCAGAACGGCAATGAGACACACGCCCACATCGGCAAATACTGCCGCCCACATTGACGCTATGCCAAGAACAGCCAGTATCAGCACCGCTGCTTTTACCGCCAGTGAAAATACTATATTCTGTATTACTATTCCCTTGGTCTTGCGAGATATTTTTATTGCTTCAAGCAGCTTTGAAGGTTCATCTGTCATAAGGACCGCGTCGGCGGCTTCTATTGCGGCGTCGGAACCTATCCCGCCCATAGCAACTCCGGCGTCGGCTCTCATAAGTACGGGAGCGTCGTTTATACCGTCGCCTACAAATACTGTTTTTCCGGTGCTTTCGGCAATTATTTTTTCAACGGCTGCGACCTTTTCATCAGGAAGAAGTTCTGCGTGCCATTCCGGAATACCCAGTCTGCCGGCAATGATCTCCGCAGCTTCGCGCCTGTCTCCGGTGAGCATTACCGTCTTTATACCTTTTCCGGACAGCTCTTTTATTGTATTTTCCGCATCAGGCTTTATGCTGTCAGATATCTCTACGGCTCCTGCATAAATGCCGTTTTCTGCAATATATACCAGTGTGCCGGAGGATCTTATTTCAGGAACGTCTTTTATCCCGTTTTCGTCCATGAGCTTGCGGTTTCCGGCAAGAATTACAGTATCTTCTTTTTCCGCACGGACTCCGCGCCCTGCCAGTTCGGTTATGCGGGCTTCTTTGGGAACGCCGTTAAAACCTTTCATTATTGCCTGCGCGGCAGGGTGGTTTGACCCTTGTTCAGCCATTGCCGCAAGAGCGATGAGCTCATCGGAAGTGCGTCCGACCGGATAAGTTCCCGTGATGCCGAAAGTGCCATCGGTCAGCGTTCCCGTTTTATCGAATACGACCGTGCTGCATTCCGCAAGCTGCTCCATTGTAACGCCGCCCTTTATGAGTATTCCCCGTGCAGAAGCTCCGCCTATACCTCCGAAAAAGCTGAGAGGAACGGATATTACAAGAGCGCATGGACAGGAAACTACAAGACATTCAAGCGCATTGTAGATATAACTGTGATCGTAACCGTTCACGATGATCGGTATTACCGCCAGAAGCACCGCTCCGATAACAACGCATGGAGTGTACCACCTTGCAAACCGTGTGATGAACCTTTCGGTCTTTGCTTTTTTCGCCGAAGCGTTCTCGACCATTTCAAGTATTTTTGAAACGGTGGATTCGCCAAAATTTTTTGTTACCTCCGCTTCTATCACGCCGGAAAGATTTACGCAGCCCCCCAGCACGGCAGTGCCCTCACAGGCTTCGGCAGGAACGCTTTCACCGGTCAGCGCGGAAGTATCAACGGTAGTATTGCCGGATATTATAACGCAGTCGAGAGGAATTTTTTCTCCGGGCTTTACAACAATTATCTCACCCTTTGATACCGTTTCGGGAGAGACCTGTTTTATCTCTCCGCCGCGTTTGACATATGCGCAGTCCGGACGGATATCCATAAGCGAAGCAATACTTTTCCGTGAACGCCTTACCGCAAAGCTCTGGAAAAACTCTCCGAGCTGATAAAGTATCATTACCATGCAGCCTTCGGGATATTCTCCTATTGCAAAAGCCCCCAGTGTGGCTGCCGTCATAAGGAAGCATTCGTCGAACGGTCTGCCTTTGAGGATATTCTTCACCGCAAGTAAAAGCACGTCATATCCTACTGCAATATATGCTGCAAGGAATATCCACAGCGCAAACGGGCTGTTCTTAAAAAATATTCCCACAAGGAATATCGCAGCCGCTATGCCTATCCTTATAAGAGGAATCTTTGAATTGTCCTCCTCATCGTCTGCGGCGTCGGTATGTCCGCTGTTTCCTGACAGGGACACTTCAACATCCGGTTCTATATCCTTAGTTATTTTTCTGACTTCATCAAGAATTTCTGCGGAATGTCCGGCTTTGGCTGAAACTATCAGCTTTTCCGCCATAAGATCAAATACGGCTGTATTTACCAAATCCGTATTTTCAATGGCAGAACGTATTTTTTCGCCGCAGTCGGGGCAGTCCAGACCTTTCATGCGGAATATGAGTTCTTCCGTTCCGTCTGAAGCTGTACCGTCTATCCGGGACGGTTCCACATCAGGCTCAATATCAGCGGTTATCTTTTTTACGCTTGTATAGACTGAGTCCGCAAGTTCTTCTTCAACATTCAGAAGGAGCTTTTTTGCCATGAAATTCAGGTTTGCTTCCTTTACGCCGGAGACCTTTTCCGATGCGGCACGGATCTTTTCGCCGCAGTGAGGACAATCCAGCCCTTTCATATAAATGACCATTTCCATAATAAGACCTTCTTTGCCGATAATCTTTTCAGTATGTTTTTCCGGAATTTATTCCATAATGTGTTCAAACGCCTGATCAAAGATAGTCTGAATGTGATCGTCCGCAAGGGAATAATAGACCGTTTTTCCGTCACGGCGGTATTTTACGAGCCGGGCTTGTTTCAGAACTCTTAACTGGTGAGAAATTGCCGATTGCGTCATATCAAGGACTTCCGCGATATCACAAACGCACATTTCGCTTTCAAACAGGGCGCAGAGTATCCTTACCCTTGTAGAATCTCCGAATACCTTGAAAAGCTCCGCCACGTCGTAAAGGAGCTCAACATCGGGCAGCTTTTCGGAAACTGTCCTGACTATTTCAGGGTGAGTGCTTTCACTTTCGCAGACATCGTTCATTATATTTTCACTCATAGGGATGTTCCTTTCTATCATTTGAATAATTGTTCATATGTATTATAATTCATTTGCTCATTTGTTGAAACATACATATAGTAAATATATTATGTATTTTTAATGAATAGCAGTAGACGATGACAGGATTTGTTCAGTCTTACAGTATAAATTTCCCATGATTGTAAACGGACAGCATACGTTTGAAGAAATCATAATAAGTGTTGAGTGTTGAGAGTTGAGATAAATGATAATTTGCGGGGAAGCGCAAATTTATTTATCTGTGTTGCCAAACAGCTCACTGGGCTGTTTGGCAAGGCTTAAACTATAGTAATTCGTTAGT